>NZ_JALCYX010000068.1:0-22953 GCF_022690695.1 Anaeromyxobacter sp. SG17 | reverse complement strand
GGCCGCGACCGGACCGAGCCCGCCGGGCGCGAAGGCGAGCGCCGCGGCGACCGCCGCCGCCGCGGCGATGGGCAGCGCGAGCCGGCGAGACCTCCCGGCCGCGAGGCGCAATGCGGCGATCACGGCGCCACCTCGAGGCTCACGATCCGGACGCCGATCGCGCCGTCCACGTCCACGAGCTCGCCCCGCCCCAGCGCGCGCTCCCCCGCGCGCAGGGTCACGATCCCGCGCCGGTCGAGCGCGAGCGGCAGGGTGGCTCCCGGCTCCAGCCGGGCGAGCTCGGCGAGGGTAATCTCCACCCGGGCGAGCTCGACCTCGAGCACCACCGGGAGCTGCGCCATCCGATCCGTCATGTCGATCTCCTCCACGTGAAAGGCTCCATCCTCGAGACGTCCCGCGAGCCGCGCGCCGCCCGGGAGCACCAGGGCCCTGGGCTCCGCCGTGCCGTCGAGCACCACGACGTCCCCGGTCGCGAGCGCGGCGAGCTCCTCGCGCCCGAGCGCGGCCTCGCCGCCGCGCAGCGAGGCCACCATCCGCAGCCCCGCGGCGGCGCCGTCCCAGGCCGGCGCACCGCGCAGCGCGCGGAGCGCGGCGGGCGGCAGCAGCAGCCGCGCGCGCCCGGAGACGTGTCCGGCGGTGACCGTGAGCTCGATGGCCAGCGCCGCGGCGGGCTCCGACGCGGCGCGGCCCAGGCGCGGCGCCAGCGCCTCCTCGACCCCCGAGACCTCGCAGGCCCCCTCGAGCGCCGCGAGCGCGAAGAGCTCCAGCGCCGCGGCCTCGACGCCGGTGAGCGTCGTCGCGCCGTACGTCTCGCCGATCCCCCCAGCGAGCCGGTCGACGAGCGCGACGACGAGAGCGGGCTCGACCTCGAGGGCGGCCGTCCCCGGGAGCGCGGGGAGGTCGAGGCCCACGCGCGCGACGCCGCCGCGCGGGAGCGCACGGCCGGGGACCGCTCGCGCGCCGACGGCGATATCGAAGCCGAGGAGGGACCCGAGCGTCCGCGCCGCCGCCGTGGCGACCTCCGCGCCGAGGGCGCGCGCGGCGACGGTCAGCTCGGCGTGACCGCGTGAGACGGACGGCAGCTCGAACGGAAAGGGCATGGACCGCGGACAGTCCACGGCCCATGCCAGCGCGAGCTGGCGCGGAATCACGGCGTTTTCCGCCCTCCGGCCGGCCGCGGCGGACCGCGGCCCGAACGGGCGGGTCGAGTCGCGGACCGCTCAGAGGCAGCCGAGACGCTCCCGGCAGAGCCTCGCCAGCGCAGGGGCGGCCGTCGGCGCGGGCAGGCCCCGCCGGACCGCGCGCAGGATCTCGGCGACGCGCGGACGCTCCGCCGGAGCGGGCGGGGTGGGCGCGCCGCGGTGAGCGGCTGCGAGCGCGGCCGCGAGCGCCGCGAGCCGCTCGGCCCGCGAGCCCGGCGCGAGCCGCTCCGCGTGGGCGCGCACCTCCCGGAGGTCGGCGGAGCCGAGCCGGGCGAGCAGGGCGGCGGCGCGCTGGGGCGCGAAGGCGGCCGCGAGGGACGCGAGGAGACGGTCCGCCGGGTTCACGGGGCTCCTCCGCCCCGGAGCCGTCCGGAGACGGCGACGCCGGCGAGCGCCGCACCGCCGAGCCCCGCCAGCGCGGCGAGCCCGAGGAGCAGCGGTGAGCGACGGGCCGGGGGCGCCGGGGGCGCAGGTGCCTCGGCGCCGGGCGCGATCACCACCGAGATGGCCGACGGCTCGAGCCCGTCGGCCGCGCCCGCGACGAGCGCGCGGATCCCGGGCTCCAGGGCTCGCACCGAGGCGCAGGCCGCAGGCCGGCACTTGACGAGGACCGCACCCCGCGGCGGTGGGCGCTCGCCGGGGCGTAGAGGATCGGGCTGCGGCAGGCCGAGGTGGACCCGCGCCTCGACGACGCCGTCGATGCTCTCCACGCTGCGCGAGAGCTCACCCGAGAGCGCGTGCAGGTACAGCGCGTGCTCCTCCGTCGCGGTCGGGACCATCGAGCCCTTGCCGAACACCTCGCCGAACCCCGCCGGGCGCGGCCTCGGCAGCTCCCGCTCGGCGAGGATCCGGTGGGCCCGCGCCGCGTCGCGCCCGCTCACGGAGACGGTCCACCGCCCCTCCGAGCCTTCCTCGCGCGCCTTCGTCGCGGACAGCCCGCCCTCGTCCAGTGCGACGAGGATCTCGTTCGCCTGGGCCTCCTCCAGGCCGTGCAAGAGCTCGTCGTCCCCGCAGCCGGCGAGGAGCGTGGCGAGGGCGAGGAGCGGGAGCGCACGTCGCATGGAGATCTCCTTCAGACCTGGGTGTTGAGGGCCTGCTTCACGGACTGGGCGCCCTGCTCGACGAGCTTCGAGGCGAGATCGACGGTCTGGACCACGCGGTATGCCTCGGCCTGCAGGCCGAGGAGCTCCTGGGCGCTGAAGGTCCTGCCCTGCCGCGCCGCGGCGAGGACGCCCTCGAGGCGCCGCTGCGCGCGCTCCACGCCCTCGAGCGCGGCGAGCGCCGGGCTCGGTCGCGGGGGTGGGGCGCTCGCCGCGGGCGCCCGCGGCTCTAGCAGCGTGGAGAAGCTCGGCTTGTCGGGCCTGACCGGCGCGGGCCGGATGGCCGCGCCGGCAGCGCCCACGGGCGCGATGGGCATGGCGGCCTCAGTGGATGTTGTTGATCGCCGACTTCGCGCTGTCGTGCTTCACCTTCATGACGTTCGAGAGCGCGGCGAACTCGCGGCTCTCGCGCTGCATGTTCTCCTGCAGCTGCAGGTACTGGAGGTTGAAGCTCTGGGACTGCTGCTGCAGGGCGCGCGTCGCGGCGACGATGTCCCCCTCGGCGCCGGCGGTCTCCGCGACGTGCGCCCCGCCGGTGGCGCCACCGCTCGCGAGCGTGCCGGCCGCGGAGCGCAGGGCCCCGGAGACGACGGTGCCGCCGGGCACGAACGGCGCGGCGAGCTCGACCGACGCGGCGACCCCGCGGGCCGCGCTGGCCGCGGCGGTGCGGAGGGCCGCGCCGAAGCGGTCCGGCTCGGTCTTGCGCTCGGTGGTGTTCGCGACGTGGATGGACGGGATCGGGTTCATGGGGTGGCCTCCTGGCAGGGCGGTGAGCAACCGGCGTGCCGCGCCGCATCTCCTGCGAGCGCTCGCCCTTGCGGCGCGCGGGGAGGGACGCAGCACGGCCCCTCGCGGCCGGCGCGCGGACGCGGCCGTGGTAGGGTCGCCCGCGTGTCGCGCGAGTACCTTCGCCGCCTGAGCGATCAGATCGTCCACGCCCAGCGCCCGATCCGCGTCCTCCGCGCCATCAACTGGTCGGCGCAGGTCCACGAGCGGTTCTTCCGGCACGGCGCGAAGGAGCTGCCGCGTCCCGAGTACCCGGCGCTCGGCTTCGTCCCCGCGGACAAGGTGAGGGAGCTCCGCGCCCTCCGCAGGCAGATCCGCGGCAAGAACCCGGTCGAGGACCTGCTGCGGAAGAAGTGCGACGAGTTCATCGCGCTCGCGCAGATGCTCGCCGCTCGCGGGACGCGGCGCTTCTACGAGATCTCGCGCCGCGTCTACGGCGACCCGCGCGATCGCTTCCCCGACCACAACGTCGACAACCTCGCCATCGCGCGCATGTGGGCGTCGCGGCCGCGGGCGCGCGACGAGCAGCAGATCTACTCGGCCGAGGAGGCCGCGAAACGCATCGTCGAGCTCTGCACCCCGCTCCTCGGTGGCAACGTGTCCGCGGTCGTGACCTCCCGGCTCACCGCGAACGCGGCGGCGGGCGCGACGCGCATCACGCTCAGGACGGGCGCCCGGTTCTCGGAGCGGCAGGTCCACGCGCTCGCCCACCACGAGGGGCTGTGGCACGTGCTCACCTCGCTGAACGGCTTCCGCCAGCCGGTGCTCACGGTGCTCGGGGTGGGGCTCCCCCGGTTCACCGAGTCGCAGGAGGGAGGCGGCATCGTCGCGGAGTTCCTCACCGGGCACATCACCGACGAGCGCTACATCGAGCTCGGCGAGCGGACCATCGCGATCGACATGGCCGCGCGGGGGGCCGACTTCCTCGAGGTGTACCGCTACCTGCTCGCGCGCTTCCCGCCCGAGAAGGCGGCGCTCATGAGCGAGCGCGTGTTCCGCGGCGGGATCCTCGAGGGCGGCGCCCCGTTCACCAAGGACGCGGCCTACCAGCGCGGCTACTGCCGGACCTTCAACTTCCTCCGCGCCGCGCTCGAGCAGCGCGACGTGGAGCTCGTGCGCGCGTTCCTCGCGGGGAAGATGAGCGTGGACGACGCCGAGCTCGTCCGTGACCTCGCGGAGGACGGGCTGTGCGTCGGGCCCGTCTTCCTGCCGGAGTGGTTCATCGACATCGATCGCCTGAACGCGCTCGCGACCCACAGCGTCACCATGAACCGGTTCAGCCTGCCGAGCGTTTCGCGCTACTACGCGGCGCGGCGGAAGGAGGGGCGGCCCGCGGTGGAGCTCGCCCCGCCGCTCCGGGAGGACAGCGAGGAGCGCGCAGGGACGGTGGGCGAGGACGAGGGGGACCAGGGGGAGTAGCGGCGCGCGGGGCGGCCCGCAGTGCAGGGTGCCAGTGCGGGTCGAGGTGGCCCCAGCGCGATTCGACGCACGGTGACGATTCGCTCGACGTGCGGCAGCGCTCTGCTACGCTGCGCGTGAATGGACCTCCTCATGCGCCGACTCGCCGTCCCCTTGTTCCTGGCCGCTCTGCTGACACCCACCCTCTCCCTCGCCGAGGGTGCCTCGCCAGCGGAGTGGTCGCTCGGCGGCGGTCTCAGCTGGACGCTCGTCGGCAACCCGATCTCGGCGATCCTCCTGCCCTCGGGCGCGTACGTGACGTCGATCGACGCCTCGATCCCGAGCGTCAACGCCTCCCTCGAGCGGCGCGCCGGCGAGCGCACCTGGATCGTCCTCGGCCTCGCGGGGGGCGGGGACCGGCGTGAGATGGATCCGCCGTCCGGCTCGACCTATTCGCCCACGGACCAGACCGTCACGGGCGCGTTCGCCTCGGTCGGCGTGCGCCGCGTCCTGACCCCTGGCGATGCCCCCGTCGACTTCTCGATCGTCGGGGCGATCGAGGGCGGCTTCGTGCGCGCGAGCGAGACGACGCCCTCGCCGGCCGGGGGCGACCTCGAGGAGACCTACCGGTCCCGGCTCGTCGGCGTCAGCGGCGGGATCGCGCTCGACCGCACGCTCACCGGCTCGCTGTCGCTCCGCATCGCGACGCCCCTCGTCACCGCCTCCTACGCGAGCGTGAGCAGCACCGCGACCGGCCAGGCGGACCGCAACGGGAGCGCGCTGGGCGCCCACGTCGTCCTCGCGCCGCGGCTCGAGCTCCGGATCGCGTTCTAGCGAGCGCCGCGCCGGGCGGCGCTCCGGGCGGGGTTCCGCTCAGCTCACGGTCGCGCCGAAGAGCCGCCCGACCGCGTAGGTGACGCCCGCCGCGACCGCGGCGAGGCCGACCATGCGCGCCGCGGAGCGGAAGACGCTCGTGCCGGACAGGAACCCGAGCAGCCCGCCCACCGCGGCGAGGAGCCCGCCGGCGAGCGCGGAGGCGATCGCCACCGCGGGCGTGCCGGTGGTGAAGAGGAAGGGCAGCACCGGGACGAGCGCGCCCAGCGAGAAGAGGACGAACGACGCGACGGCGGCGTGCATGGGGGAGCCGAGGTCCTCGGGGTCGAGCCCCAGCTCCTCGCGGACGAGGGTGTCGGCGGCGCTGTCGGGGTTCTTGAGGAGCTCGGCGGCGGTGCGGCTCGCCTGCTCCGTGGAGAGCCCCTTCTGCTTGAAGATGAGGGTGAGCTCCGCGGCCTCCTCCTCCGGCGCCTCGACGATCTCGCGCTTCTCCAGCTCCACCTGACGGAGGAGCAGGTCGCGCTGGCTCGCGACGGAGGTGAACTCGCCGGCCGCCATCGAGAAGGCGCCGGCGAGGAGCCCGGCGAACCCGGTGATCACCACCGTGCCGGGCGCGACGCCGGCGCCGGCGACGCCGAGGATGAGCGAGAGGTTCGAGACGAGCCCGTCGTTCATGCCGAACACGGCCGCGCGGAGCGACCCGGCGCTGCGTCCGGCGCGGTGCCAGCGCTCGCGCGAGGCGATGATCTCCCGCGCGTCCGTGGGGGCGCCCTCGCTCATGCCCACGAGCGCCTGGCGGTGCGCGCGCTCCTCCTCGGCGATGGCGCGTGCCTCTCCACCCTGGCGATCGTACTTGTCCGCGTCGCCCGCCTCCGTCTCCAGGACCATCGGCACCACGGCCGCGGAGCCGAGGCGCCGCGCCAGCCAGACGAGCGCGCGGACGCGCGAGCTCGGCCGGTCCGGCGGGACCGCGACCCCCTCGCGCTCGAGCTTCCGGAGCCAGAGCTCGGCGTGCCGCCGCTCCGCGATCGCGAGCTCGCGGAAGCTCTGGGCGCGGGCGGGGTCCTTCTCGTGGCGCGCGAGCCCCTCGTACAGGGCGGCGCCGTCGCGCTCGTCGAGCAGGTTCTGGAGCCAGAGATCGGTGCGCGGGGCCGTCATGGGGCCGGAATGTAGCAGGGCCGTGGTCCCCCGGGCCCGGAAGGCTCGCCACGGACGGGGCGGGTGGTCTATAGAAATGGACCCCCGGAGAACGCGCCGTGCAGAAGCTCGATACCCGTGAACCGTCGTTCGCCGAAGCGTGGGCGCGCGTCTGCGCGCGCGGCTCGGACGAGGACGAGGCCCCCGTCCGCGAGGCGGCGCTGGCCATCGTGCAGGACGTCCGCGCCCGCGGCGACGCCGCGCTGCTCGAGTACACCCGGCGCTTCGACGGCTGGGAGCCGGGCGGACCGGAGGGGCTCGTCCTCGGCAAGGACGCGTTCCGGGCGGCGTTCGAGGGGCTGCCGGCGGACGGGAGGCGGGCGCTCAAGCTCGCGGCGGGCCGGATCGCGGACTTCCACCGGCGCGAGCGCGACGCGGAGGTGCCGGCGCGCCGCGACGCCATCGGCGCGACGCTCGCGCAGGTCGTCCGGCCGCTCGCGCGCGCCGGGCTCTACGTGCCCGGCGGCACCGCGCGCTACCCGTCCTCCGTGCTCATGACCGCCATCCCGGCGAGGGTCGCCGGTGTGCGCGACGTCTACGTCTGCTCGCCCGGCGTGAAGGGGACCGGGGAGATGGACGCCTGGACGCTCGCCGCGTGCCACGTCGCCGGCGTCTCGCGCCTGTACCGGGTCGGCGGCGCCCAGGCCGTCGCGGCGATGGCGTACGGGACCGCGTCGATGCCGGCCGTCGACAAGATCTGCGGGCCGGGCAACGCCTACGTGGCGGCGGCGAAGCGGCTCGTGTTCGGCCAGGTCGACATCGACATGATCGCCGGACCGAGCGAGATCCTGGTCCTCGCCGACGCCGCGGCCGATCCCGCCGAGGTGGCGAGCGACCTCATCGCCCAGGCCGAGCACGACGCGCGGGCGGTGTCGGTCCTCGTCACCCCCTCGGCGCGGCTCGCCGAGGCGACGCTCGCGGAGCTCACCCGGCAGCTCGCCGATCTGCCGCGCCGGGAGATCGCGCGGCGGTCGCTCGACGACCGCGGCGCCGCCGTGGTGACGAAGGATCTCGCCGAGGCGGTGCGGCTCGCCGACGCGTTCGCGCCGGAGCACCTCGCCCTGCACGCGCGGAACGCCCCGGCGCTCGTCTCGAAGCTCTCGCGCGCGGGCGCGGTGTTCGTCGGGACGAGCACGCCCGAGGCCGTGGGCGACTACCTCGCCGGCCCGAGCCACGTGCTGCCCACCGCCGGGACGGCCCGGTTCGCCTCGCCGCTCTCGGTCGCGACGTTCCGCCGCCGCATGAGCGTCCTCGAGCTCTCGCCGCGCGCGCTCGCGAAGGTCGCGCCCGCGGTGGAGGCGCTCGCCAGGGCCGAGGGCCTCGAGGGCCACTGGCGCGCGGTGGCGGTGCGGGTCGGGAAGCAGGCGGCCCCGGCGGCGCGCGAGCGCGCCACGCGGCGGACGGCGAAGCGGCCCGCGGGCGCCGCGAAGCGGGGTTCCCGCGCGGCGGCGGGGAGGAGGACGCGGTGAGGCGCTCGGGGGGACGGAGCGGCGCGGCGAGCGCGCGGCGCGGCCAGGTGGCGCGCAAGACGAAGGAGACGGACGTCGCGGTCGAGCTCTCCCTCGCGCCGGGCGAGTCGAGCATCGCCACGGGGCTGCCGTTCTTCGATCACATGCTCGACCAGATCGCGCGCCACGGCGGGATGACGCTCGCGATCCGGGCGAAGGGCGATCTCGAGGTGGACGCGCACCACACCGTCGAGGACGTCGGCATCGGGCTCGGCGAGGCGCTGCGGCAGGCGACCGCCGACAAGGCGGGCCTCGCCCGCTACGGCCACGCGGTGGTCCCGCTCGACGAGGCGCTCGCCGAGGTGGTGGTGGATCTCTCCGGCCGGCCGCACCTCACGTTCAACGCGAAGCTCCCCTCCGGGAAGAAGTTCATCGGCGGCTACGACGTGGACCTGACGCAGGACTTCCTCCAGGCGCTCGTGAACCACGCCCGCATCTGCCTGCACGTGAACGTGCGCTACGGGCGGAACCTGCACCACGTGGTGGAGGCGATCTTCAAGGCGACCGCGCGCGCGCTCCGGGCTGCGACCGCTCGCGAGGGAACTGCGCTCCCGTCCACGAAGGGGCTGCTGTGAGCAAGCCGCCCGGGACGATCGCCCTCGTCGACTACGGCGCGGGGAACCTGCGCTCGGTGGAGAACGCGCTGCGCGAGGTCGGCGCGGAGGTCGTCGTGACGCGCGATCCGGACTTGGTCCGGCGCGCGGATCGGGTCGTCGTGCCGGGGCAGGGCTCGATGCCGGAGTGCGCCGCGGCGATGCAGCAGAGTGGGGTCGCCGACGCGCTGCGCGAGGCGATCGGCCGGGGCGCGCCGGTGCTCGGCATCTGCGTGGGGCTGCAGCTCTTGTTCGAGGAGGGCGAGGAGGCGGGCGGGGCGAAGGGGCTCGGCATCATCCCGGGCCGCATCCGGCGCCTGCCGGAGGGCGTGAAGCTGCCGCACATCGGCTGGTCGCCGGTGCGCCTCGTGGGCGCGCGCCCGGCGATCTTCGCGCCCATGGACGGCGCCTACGTCTACTTCGCCCACTCCTACGCGGCCCCGGCCGACGCCCCCGGCGTCGCCCTCGTCGCCACGCACGGCACGACCTACTGCGCGGCGCTCGCGCGCGAGAACCTCTTCGCCGTCCAGTTCCACCCCGAGAAGAGCCAGAAGGTCGGGCTCGCGCTGCTCGAGCGGTTCGTCTCGATCTAGGAGCCCGCCATGCTCGTCATCCCCGCGATCGACCTCATGGACGGCGAGGCCGTCCGGCTCGAGAAGGGCGACTTCGCGACGAAGACGGTCTACGCCCGGCGGCCCGCCGACAAGGCGGCGGAGTTCGCGAGCGCCGGGGCGACGCTCCTCCACGTCGTGGATCTCGACGGCGCGAAGGCCGGCTGGCCGGTCAACCTCGACGCGGTGCGCGCCATCTGCGAGGTGCCGGGGCTCGAGGTGGAGCTCGGCGGCGGCCTCCGGTCGCTCCCCGACATCGAGAAGGTGCTCGCGCTCGGCGTCCGCTACGTGGTGCTCGGGACCGCGGCGGTCGAGCGGCTCGGGCTCGTCGAGCAGGCCTGCCAGCGGTTCCCGGGCAGGGTGCGCACCGGGATCGACGCCCGGAACGGCGAGGTGAAGATCGCCGGCTGGCTCGAGGGGACGGGGCTCTCCGCGGTGGACGTCGCGCGCCGCGTGAAGGCGGCGGGGGTCGGCCTCGTGGAGTACACCGACGTCGCGCGGGACGGGATGTTCACCGGCGTCGACGCGGCCGGCGCGGCGCGCATCCAGGCGGAGGCAGGGATCCCGGTGGTCGCCTCGGGCGGCGTCGCGAGCCTCGCGGACGTCGAGGCGTGCCGCGCGGCCGGCCTCGCGGGCGTCATCGTCGGCAAGGCGCTCTACGAGCGCCGCATCGATCTCGCGGCGGCGATCGCCGCGGCGGTCTCCTAGGATCCGGACATGCCCGCGAAGCGCATCATCCCCTGCCTCGACGTGAAGGGCGGCCGCGTCGTGAAGGGCGTCAAGTTCGAGAACCTCCGCGACGCCGGCGACCCGGTCGAGGCGGCGCAGCGCTACGACGCGCAGGGCGCCGACGAGGTCACCTACCTCGACATCGC
This sequence comes from Anaeromyxobacter sp. SG17, assembly GCF_022690695.1. Taxonomy (NCBI): domain Bacteria; kingdom Pseudomonadati; phylum Myxococcota; class Myxococcia; order Myxococcales; family Anaeromyxobacteraceae; genus Anaeromyxobacter; species Anaeromyxobacter sp. SG17. The sequence goes on along the minus strand of NZ_JALCYX010000068.1, from coordinate 12,849 downwards.
CGCCACCCAGGAGAACCGCGGGACGCTGCTCGACCTCGTCACCCGCACCGCCGCGCGCGTGTTCGCGCCGCTCACCGTCGGCGGCGGCGTGCGGAGCGAGGAGGAGTTCGTCGCGCTCCTCCACGCCGGGGCGGACAAGGTCTCCGTGAACTCGGCGGCGGTGAAGGACCCGTCGCTCGTCGACCGGCTGTCGCGCATCGCGGGCGCGCAGGCGCTCGTGGTCGCCATCGACGTGAAGCGCCGGCCCCACACCTCGCCGCAGGAGTGGGAGGTCTACGTGGCGGGCGGGAGCCGTCCGACCGGGCTCGAGGGCGTCGCCTGGGCGCGCGAGGTCGCGCGGCGCGGGGCGGGAGAGCTGCTCCTCACCAGCATGGACCGGGACGGGACGCGGGCGGGCTACGACCTCGAGCTCCTCGAGCGCGTGTGCGAGGCGGTGACCATCCCGGTGATCGCCTCCGGGGGCGTCGGCACCCTCGAGCACCTCGCCGAGGGTTTGCGGATCGCCGACGCCGCGCTCGCCGCGTCGATCTTCCACGACGGGCAGCACACCGTGCAGGAAGCCAAGGCGTACCTGCGCGAGCGCGGCATCGAGGTGCGTCCGTGACGCGGCCCGTGGCGCCCGTCGCGGACCCGGCCGCGCTCGAGGCGCTCCTCGGGCGGGTGAAGTTCGACGATCGCGGGCTCGTGCCGGTGGTCGCTCAGGAGGAGGACGGGACGGTCCTCATGGTCGCCTGGGCGAACCGCGAGGCGCTGCTCGCCACGGCTCGCACCGGGCGGGCGACGTACTGGTCTCGAAGCCGGCAGTCCATCTGGGTGAAGGGCGACACGAGCGGCCACGTGCAGGAGACCCGGTCGATGGCGCTCGACTGCGACGGGGACACCGTCCTCTACGTGGTCCGGCAGACCGGGCCCGCGTGCCACACCGGCGCCCGGAGCTGCTTCTCGGAGATACTGGAGATCCCATGGCAGACGAACGCTTCCTCGCCCAGCTCTGGGCGACCATCGAGTCGCGCAAGGCCGACCTCGGCGCGACCGAGAGCTACACCCGGCAGCTCCTCTCGAACCCGTCCCGCATCCGCCGGAAGATCATCGAGGAAGCGTACGAGGTGAACGAGGCCCACCAGGCGCTCGAGGCCGGCCGGGACACGAAGGACCACGTCGCCCATGAGGCGGCCGATCTGCTGTATCACCTCTACGTGCTCCTCTCGGCGGCGGACGTGACGCCTGCGGAGGTGTACGCGGTGCTCGAGCGGCGCCACGGCGGGCCTCGCCGGCAGAAGGCCGGCGGGGGCGGAACCCCTTGACAGGGGTGAGGATTTCGTCTAATAGCCGCCCCTCAGCCGCACGGAGGGCCGGGCGTCCGAGGGTGCCCGGCTCGTTTTGCGTTTCGGCGGTAAACCCGAGATCGAAGTAAACAGAGAGCGGAGACGAACTGGATGACCGGCGTGCGCGTCAAGGACGGCGAGTCCTTCGAGAATGCGATGAAGCGCTTCAAGAAGCAGTGCGAGAAGGCGGGGATCCTCTCGGAGATCCGCAAGCGCGAGCACTACGAGAAGCCGTCCGTGAAGCGCAAGAAGAAGGCCCTCGCCGCCAAGAAGCGCGCGATGAAGAAGATGCGCAAGACCTTCTAGTCGCTCGGGAGGGGTCGACGATGGCGCTCAAGGAGACGCTCGACGCGGACATGAAGGCCGCGATGCGGGACAAGGACGCGCCGAAGCTCAGCGTGATCCGGATGCTGAAGAGCGCCATCAAGTACCGCGAGATCGAGGTGATGAAGCCGCTCGACGACGCGGGCGTGCTGGCCGTCATCGCCACCGAGATCAAGCGGCGCCGCGACTCGGTCGAGCAGTACCGCGCCGGCAACCGCGCGGACCTCGCGGACAAGGAGGAGGCCGAGATCCTCGTCCTCCAGGGCTACCTGCCCGCACAGCTCGGCGAGGACGAGCTGCGCGCGAAGGTGGACGCCGCGATCCAGAAGACGGGGGCGCAGGGGCCGAAGGACATGGGGGCGGTGATGAAGGCCCTCCTGCCGGAGGTCCAGGGGCGGGCGGAGGGGAAGACGGTCAGCGACATGGTGAAGGCGCGCCTCGCCGCGAAGTAGCGCTCACGTTCCGCCGGGTGCGCGGACGGGCGCGCATCCGCATCGAAGAGGATGCTCCTGATCCCCGAGGCGCTCATCGAGCAGGTCCGGGATCGCGTCGACGTCGTGGCGGTGATCGGCCGCCACGTGGAGCTCAAGAGGTCCGGACGGACGTGGAAGGGCTGCTGCGTCTTCCACGGGGAGCGCACGCCGAGCTTCCACGTCTACCCGGAGGACAAGCACTTCAAGTGCTATGGCTGTGGCGCGTACGGCGACGTGTTCTCTTTCTTGCAGCGGCTCGAGGGCAAGGAGTTCCCCGAGGTGGTGAAGGCGCTCGCGCAGGAGGTGGGCGTCGAGATCCCCGAGGCGGCGGAGGAGGACAGCGCCGAGGCCCGGCGGCGCCGCAAGGAGCGCAACGAGGTGCTCGCGGCGTGCGACGCGGCCGCTCGCTACTGGGCTGCGCGCCTGCAGAGCCGGTTCGGCGCGCAGGCGCGGCGCTACCTCGAGGAGCGCGGCATCGGCGAGGAGGCGATCCGGCGGTTCCGGATCGGGATCTCCGCGGACGGCTGGGGCGACCTCGTGCCGCGGGTCGCGGAGAAGGGCATCGGCCCCGACGCGCTCCTGCGCGCCGGGCTGCTCGTCGAGAAGGAGAAGGGTGGGGCCTACGACCGGTTCCGCAACCGCCTCATGTTCCCCATCGCCGGCATGGACGGGCAGGTCATCGGCTTCGGCGGCCGCGTCATGCCCGGCGAGGCCTCCGACAAGGCCGGGGCGAAGTACATCAACACGCCGGAGACCCCCCTCTACAAGAAGTCGAAGGTCCTCTACGGGCTGGAGCTCGCGCGCGAGAGCATCCGCAAGACGCGCACCGCCGTGCTGGTCGAGGGCTACTTCGACGTGATCGGGCTCCACCAGGCGGGGATCGCGAACGCGGTGGCGGTCTGCGGCACGGCGCTGACGGCGGAGCACGTCGAGCTGCTCGGTCGGTGCGACTGCCGCGAGGTGACGATCCTCTTCGACGGCGACGTCGCCGGCCTCGCCGCCCCCGCCAAGGCGGCGGCGGCGCTCTTCCCGGCGGGCGTCTCGGGCAAGGTCGCCCTCCTGCCGTCGCAGGGCGGCAAGACCGATCCGGACGAGTACGCGCGCGCCCACGGGCGGGCGGGGATGGAGGCGCTGCTCGCCAAGGCGACGCCGCTCTCCGAGCACCTCATCGACAGGGCCGTCGAGCGGGCGTGCGGGGGCGCCCCGCGGGACGCCGCCCTGGAGGCGAAGCTCGCCGCCGTCCGCGAGCTCACGCCATTCGTGCGGATGATGCCGGAGGGTCTCGCGCGTTCTGTCTTCGAGGACGCGATCGCGAAGCGGCTCGACCTCGACCTGGGCGCGCTCCGGGCCGAGCTCGAGGGGGAGCAGCCGAGGAGGCAAGCGCCCGCCCGCCCGGAAGCGGCGCCCGTGCCGCCGAGGCCCCCCGCGAGGACGGCCCCGACGAGCCGGGTGAAGCTGCTCCTTCCGGGGCCCGCCGCCGACGCCCTGGGGCTGCTGGTGGCGTTTCCGGCCGAGCTGGCCGGTGTCGCGGAGGAGGAGGGGCTGCCCGGGCTCATGCCCCCAGGGCCCCTCGCCGAGCTCGCGCGGGATCTCATCCGCGAGCCGATGCCGCTCGACGCGGCGCTGGCGCGTGTGCGCGCAGCGGGGGACGAGGACGCGTTCCGGCGCGTCCGGGACATCGTCGGGCCGGCGCGGCCTCCGGTGGAGGGCGCCGTGACCGAGCTGCGGAAGGCGGCGGTGAAATCGAAGCTGGAGCGGCTGGGGTTGGAGATGGGTGAGGCGGAGAAGCGGGTCGCCAGGGCGGGGAGCGCCTCCGTCGACGACCTCTCGACCCGCTACCAGCGGCTCGTCAACCAGAAGCGGGACCTGCAGCGCCGGCTGCAGTCGCTGGAGCGCAGCGGATGAAACGCAAGCTGCGGAGCATTCTAGGGAAGTTCGCCGGGCTCGCCCGCCCCAGGCACGTTAAGGAAGCGCCACCTCGAGCAGCCGAGCCGTTGAAGGAGCCGAAGCACATGACCACGAAGGCCGCGAAGAAGCCGCTCAAGAAGGCTGTCGCCCGTACGAAGGCGAAGCCGTCGCCGCGGGAGAAGGAGCGGCTCGCGAAGGCCGTGAAGGCCAAGCCCGCCGCGAAGCCGGCGGCGAAGGCTGCCCGTCCCCCGGCGAAGGCCGAGAAGGCGGCGCACGCGCGCAAGGCCGAGAAGGCGGCGCCCCCGCAGCGGGCCGACAAGGTCGCGGCGCGCCCCCCCGAGAAGGCGGAGAAGGCCGAGAAGGCCCCGAAGAAGAAGCTCGACGCGGCCGCGGCCGTCGAGGCCGGCCCCGCGCCCAAGACCAAGGGGCCGAAGCTCCGGAAGGCCGCGGTGCCGTTCGACGAGGCGGAGGCCGACGGGCTGGAGGAGGGCGAGGAGGCCGAGGCCGCCGCCGACGACGACGACCTCGACGAGGATCTGCCGCAGGACGACATGAGCGACATCACCGAGCGGTCCGAGGTGAAGGCGCTCATGGCGCGCGGCCGCGAGAAGGGCTTCCTCACCTACGACGAGGTGAACGACGCCCTCCCGTCCGACATCGGCTCCGAGCAGATCGACGACGTCATGTCGATGTTCGGCGAGCACGACATCGAGGTCGTGGACGGCGCCGAGAAGAAGATGAAGCTCCCCGACAAGCCGCCGGAGCCCGAGGGCAAGGCGGAGGTCGAGGAGGAGAAGGATCCGGACGAGGACGCCGGCTACGGCAAGTCGAACGACCCGGTCCGCATGTACCTGCGGAAGATGGGGTCGGTGTCGCTCCTCACGCGCGAGGGCGAGGTCGAGATCGCGAAGCGCATCGAGGAGGGCGAGAAGGAGATCCTCGCCGCGGTGCTCTCGTCGAGCATCGCGATCCGCGAGATCCTCGAGCTGGGCGAGCGGCTGCGCAAGGGCAAGATCCGGGTCCGCGAGATCATCAAGGACGCGGGCGACGAGCAGCAGGCCGAGCGCGAGGAGGAGAGCGAGGAGGAGTCGCTCGAGGCGGAGGTCGAGGGCGGCGCCGAGGTCGAGGGCGACGAGGTCGCCGCCGACCCCGTCGCCGAGGGCGCGCCGGTCGAGGGCGCCGAGCCGGAGCGCCCGAAGATCCCGAAGGAGGAGGAGCGCAAGGTCGAGCACGTGCTGAAGCACATCGACCTCATCCGCAAGCTCGAGGGCGACGTCGCGAAGGTGAAGGAGACGCTCGCGACGAAGAAGCTGTCCGAGCCGAAGCGCAAGGAGCTCCGCACCGAGATCAAGGCGATCGAGGGCGAGATGATGGAGCACCTCGAGGCGATCCAGCTCAACAAGAAGCAGATCGACCGGATCGTCCTGCGCCTCAAGGGCTTCATCAAGCGCGTGGAGGAGGCGGAGCGCGAGCTCGCCGACTGCGAGCGCGCGACGTCCGTGCCGGTGCGCGAGCTCCGGCGCCTGCTGCGCGAGGCCCGCGAGGACGAGGGCGCGCGCAAGAAGCTCGCGAAGAAGCTCGCCTGCTCGGCGGAGGAGGTCGAGGAGCTCGACCGCACCGTGCGCTCGGCCTACCGCAAGATGCTGCGCGTGCAGGAGGAGGCGGAGGTCCCGGTGGACGAGCTCCGCCGCACCTACCGCACGATCAGCGACGGCGAGCACAAGGCGGAGCGCGCGAAGACCGAGCTCGTCGAGGCGAACCTGCGCCTCGTCGTGTCGATCGCGAAGAAGTACACGAACCGCGGCCTGCAGTTCCTGGATCTCATCCAGGAGGGCAACATCGGCCTCATGAAGGCGGTCGACAAGTTCGAGTACAAGCGCGGCTACAAGTTCTCGACCTACGCGACGTGGTGGATCCGCCAGGCGATCACGCGCGCCATCGCCGACCAGGCGCGGACGATCCGCATCCCGGTCCACATGATCGAGACGATCAACAAGCTCATCCGGACGAGCCGCTACCTCGTGCAGGAGCTCGGCCGCGAGCCGACGCCCGAGGAGATCGCGGAGAAGATGGAGCTCCCGCTCGACAAGGTCCGCAAGGTCCTCAAGATCGCGAAGGAGCCCATCAGCCTGGAGACGCCGATCGGCGAGGAGGAGGACAGCCACCTCGGGGACTTCATCGAGGACAAGTCGCTCGTCTCGCCGTCCGACGCGGTCATCAACATGAACCTGGCCGAGCAGACTCGGAAGGTGCTCGCCACGCTGACGCCGCGCGAGGAGAAGGTCCTGCGCATGCGCTTCGGCATCGGCGAGAAGAGCGATCACACGCTCGAGGAGGTCGGTCAGGACTTCGAGGTGACCCGCGAGCGCATCCGCCAGATCGAGGCGAAGGCGCTCCGGAAGCTGCGTCACCCGAGCCGCTCCAAGCGGCTGAAGAGCTTCGTGGAGAACTAGGTCGTCGTGATGTGGTAGACGGTGCCTGCTGGGACCCTGGGCCCATAGCTCAACGGTCAGAGCGGTCGGCTCATAACCGATTCGATCCAGGTTCGAATCCTGGTGGGCCCATCATTCGAGGGAGCGAGAGCCTTGTCGTTGCGTGAGAAGCTGAAGGCGCTGGAAGAGCTGCAGCAGATCGATCTCGAATCCAACGAGGTCCGGGGAGCGCTCGGCGCCATCCCCGCGAAGAGGACGGCCGTGGAGGCGGCGATCGTCGAGGCCCGCAAGGCCTACGACGACGAGAAGCTGCGCCTCGAGGGCAACGAGCGCGAGCGGCGCCAGCTCGACAGCCTCCTCGGGATGGAGCGCGACAAGGTCAAGAAGTGGGAGGGCCGGCTCGGCGAGATCAAGACGCCCCGCGAGTACGCCGCGCTGTCCCGCGAGATCGACATCGCGAAGAAGTCGAACGAGACGCAGAGCGATCACGTGAAGGAGCTCACCGCCCAGGCGGGCGAGATCCGCAAGACGCTCGACGCGAAGGCGGACGCGCTCTCCGAGCGTGAGCTCGCGGCGCAGGGCGAGCTGCAGGAGCTCGACCAGCACACCGCGGCCGCCGAGGAGAAGCTCCGCGAGCTCGACGCGCGCCGCGCCGAGGCCGCGAAGAAGGTCGACCCGGGCCTCCTCGCGAAGTACGAGAACATCAAGCGGCGCCGGGCGGGCGTCGCGGTCGCGCCGGTGGTCGGCATGACGTGCAAGGGCTGCCACCGGAACATCCCCCCGCAGCTCGCCATCACGCTGCAGCGGGCGAACTCGATCGAGACCTGCCCCAACTGCCACCGCATCATCTACTCGGCCGACGCGGTGAACCCGCCGGCGCCGTCGCCGGCCTAGGGCGCCCCGTGGCGAAGTCCGTCCTGGCCGAGCTCCTCCGCTTCATCGCCGCGAACGAGCAGCTCCCCCGGACGCTCCAGCGCTACTCGGGGTACGACCGCGACACCCTCGGCAAGCTCATCGACGCCGCCGCCGATCGCATCGAGGAGGCGGAGAAGGCGCGAGAGGCCGCCGCCCCCGGCGGCTCGAAGGGCATCAAGGTCCGCAAGCAGACCGACGTCGAGAAGGCGGCGGCCCGCTCCGCCGCGGAGCTCGACGAGGCGATGGACCTCTCGAAGGCGGAGCGCGAGCAGCGCCGCCGCGAGCGCGCCGCTCAGGCGGAGCGCGAGGCGGCCCAGGCCGCGGCGGCCGTGGTCGAGGAGCGCGAGAAGCGCACCCGGCTCTTCACCGACGGCGCGGCGCGCGGCAACCCCGGCCCGGCCGGCGCCGGCGCCGTGATCGTGAGCCCCGACGGGCACATCGTCGCGAAGGTCGGCAAGTTCCTCGGCGAGTCCACGAACAACGTCGCCGAGTACATGGGGCTCATCCTCGGGCTCCGGCGCGCGAAGGCGATGGGCATCAAGGAGCTCGAGGTGTTCGCCGACTCCGAGCTGCTCGTGAAGCAGCTCGCCGGCGACTACGCCGTGAAGGCCGAGCACCTGAAGCCGCTCCACGACGAGGCGCAGGCGCTCCTCAAGGGCTTCAGCTGGATCCAGGTCCGCCACATCCCGCGCGAGGAGAACGGGCAGGCGGACGCGATGTCGAATCGCGCCATCGACGAGCGGCTGTAGCCGCTGCGGTGCACCCTCCCGCCCCCACGGCGGCGGCCTCGCGCGCCCCTGACGTCAGGAGGGCCGGCGGCCCTTCGCGAGCTCCTTCGCGGTCACGCCGGCCGCGACGAGGATGGGGTCGTACACCGGAGCGAGCGGGGGTGCGTAGGCGAGATCGAGCTGCTCCAGGTCGGAGACCGTCATCCGGGCGGTGAGCGCCGTCGCGAGCACGTCGACGCGGCCCGTGACGCCCTCGGCGCCGACCAGCTGGGCCCCCAGCAGCCGCCCGGACCCGCGCTCCGCGACGAGCACCGTGGTGAGCGTGCTCGCGCCGGGGTAGGCGTGACCGCGGCTGCGGTGCGTCGAGGTGGCGGTGACGAAGTCGAGGCCCGAGCGGCTCGCGTCCGCGGGGCCGAGCCCGGTCCGCCCCACCTCCAGCCCGAAGACCTTGAACGCAGCGCTCCCGACGATCCCGCCGAACCGCTCGTCCGCGCCGGCGGCGTTCGCGCCGGCCACCTTGCCCTGCTTGTTCGCGGTCGTCCCGAGCGGGATCCACGCGGGGCGGGCGGTGACGAGGTGCCGCGCCTCCGCGCAGTCGCCCGCCGCCCACACCGCGGGCGCGCTCGTCCGTTGCGCGTCGTCGACGGCGATCGCGCCGCTCGCGCCGAGGACGATCCCCGCCGCCTGCGCGAGCGCGGTGTTCGGGCGCACGCCGACGGAGACGAGCACGAGCTCGGCCGGGAACGCGCCGCGATCGGTCGCCACGACGAGGCCTCGGCCCTCGCGCCGGATCTCCTGGACCGCGAGGCCGGTGTGGGCCTCGACCCCGTGCCGCCCGAGCTCGGCCGCGACCTCGTCCACCAGCGGGCGGGCGAAGCCGGGCAGCAGCTCTTCGAGCTTCTCGAGCACCGTGACCTCGAGGCCCCGCGCGCGCAGCGCCTCCGCCATCTCCATGCCGACGTACCCGGCGCCGACGATCACCGCGCGCCGCGGCGCGGCCTCCGCGAGGAAGCGCTTCATCGCGGCGCCGTCGGTGAGCTCGCGCAGCACGAACACGCCGGGGAGCTCCATCCCCGGCAGCGGCGGCCGGACGGCGCGCGCACCGGTCGCGATCACGAGCGCGTCGTAGTGGAGCTCGTAGGGGCGACCGGACGCGAGGTCGCGCCCGTGCACGACGCGGCGCTCCACGTCGATCCCGGTCGCCGCGTGCCCGGTGCGGACGTCGATCCCGCGCTCGCGGCGGAAGCGCTCCGGCGTGATCACCACGAGGTCCTCGATCGGCCGGGACGGGTCGAGGAGGTTGTAGGGCATGCCGCACGCGCCGTAGGAGACGTGGGGTCCGCGCTCGAGCACCACGACCTCCGCCTCCGGCGCGCGGCGCTTCGCCTGGCTCGCGGCGCTCATGCCCGCCGCGACGCCGCCGATGACCACGATTCGTGCCATGGCCCCTCCCCCGTGCGAGCCAGCCGGCACGCGCGCCGGTTCGCCGGGAGGGCGAGCCTCGCCCGGATGGCGGCCGCGGATGGCGGCCGCCGAACCCGCCCGCGACGGCGCGGCTCTCATGGCGGCATGAAGCTCCCCTGGTGGTTTCCCTTCGGGCGCGTCCCGGAGATCGCGGCGCACGAGCTGAACGACCGGATCTCGAAGAAGCCTGCGCCGCACCTCCTCGACGTCCGCTCGGCGGCGGAGTTCGCGGCGGGGCACATCCGCGGAGCCGTGAACGTCCCCATCACGGCGCTCGTCTCGGGGCTGGAGGCGCTCGCGCTGGATCGCGCGCGCCCCGTCGTCGCGATCTGCCTGTCCGCGCACCGCAGCCCGCCCGCGGTCCGCCTGCTGCGAGAGCGCGGCTTCGACGCCGTACAGCTCGCGGGCGGCATGCTGGCGTGGCGCGCGGCGCGGCTGCCCGAGTCCCGCCGCTGACGCCCGAGCGGCCTAATGAAGCGCGCTCGGCGGCGGGCGTACGAGCCGGGAGAGCCCGTGCATCGCCTCGACGGTGGCGAGCAGCTCGAGCGCGAGCCGCGCGCACGGGGGACAGCGGGCGACGTGGAGCCTGACGCGGACCAGGACGGCAGGATCGCGCTCTCCGTCGATCAGCTCGGAGAGCCGTTCTGAGAGCTCGTCGCAGCGCAGCGGGGCGAGCGTGCCGGAGAGCATGGCGGGCACCTCCCGTGACTCGCCACGTACGAGCCCCGCGCCGCGGCCTGGAGCCAGGCCCTGCGGGGGCTAAACGGCCGATCATGATTCGCTAACAGGCGAGCGAAGCGAGCCCGCCGGGGCGGCGCCGCCGGGGGGGGGGAACCCCCCCCGGCCCGGGACCGGGCCCGCGGCGTCGCACGGGACCCGGCGAGCCGGGGTGGGGCCCCGACGAGCTTCGCTCGGCGGGGCGGGGGCGCAGCCCCCGTTAAAGTGCCCGCTCGTGCTTGGGCGCGTCCCTCACTGCCCGGGCGGACTCCTCGGCCCGCTGCGTCTTGAGCTTCTTCATCCGCTTGCGGATGAGCTCGCGCTTCAGGCTCGAGAGGTGGTCCACGAACAGCGTGCCCTGGAGGTGGTCGGTCTCGTGCTGGAGCGCGATGGCGAGCAGGTCGTCGGCCTCGAGCTCGAACGGCTTGCCGTGGTAGTCGAGCGCTCGCACCCAGACCTTCGCGGCGCGGTCGACGTCCTCGGCCTCGCCGGGGATCGACAGGCACCCCTCGGTCCAGGTCGTCTCCCCCTCGTAGCGGACGATCTCCGGGTTCACGAGGTGGAGGAGCTTCTGCCCTTCCTGCCGCGGCGAGGTGTCGATGACGATGACGCGCTTCAGCACCGCGATCTGCGGCGCGGCGAGGCCGACGCCGTCGGCGGCGTACATGGTCTCGGCCATGTCGTCGAGCAGGCGGCGGATGGAGTCGTCCACCCGATCGACGGGCTTCGCGACCTCCTTGAGGATCGGGTCGGGCCAGATGACGATTTCACGCACCATGAGGTCAGGTCACTCCAACGAGTCCGGCCGCTTTCTTAATCCATGCGCGGGCCGGCCGCACCTCCCCGGCGCTCATTCACCCAGGCCGCCGAGGTACTCCGCGCGGAGCCGGTCGTCTGCGAGCACCTCGCGGGCGTCCGTGACGACGCCCTGGATCTCGTCGAGGACGGCGGGGAGGCCCTCTCCGCGCAGGCCCGCGTGCCGCGCGGCGTCGAGCTCGGCGGACAGGCGTTCGGCCGCCTCCCGGACCTCGTGCGGGGTGCACAGGCGGCCGAGCCCGAGGATGGTGAAGTAGTCGGCGCGTCGCACCTGATCGAGCTTCTCGCGGATCCGCGCCACGTCGATGGCCGCCGTGGCCGCGGCCACGGGGCGGCCCCCCTGCAGCACCCGGACGCGCAGCACCTCCACGAGGACGAGGGCGGCGAGGACCTGGCGGGTCGAGAGCGCGTCGAGCGGGCTCGCCGCGACGATCTCGTCGAGCGTCCGGAGGCCGTCGGCGAGCGAGACGGCGCGCCGCTCCTCCGGCGAGAGGCCGAGGTCCGCGACCGCGGGCGCGCCCTCGGCGGGGACGAGGAGGGTGCCCGGGCCACCGAGCACCTCGTCGACGCGCGCGGCGAGCCAGCGGCGCCTAACGCCCTCGACGGCGAGCGCGAGCGGGCCGCGCTCGAGGGCGATGCGCTCCTCGGGCGGCACGTGCGCCGCGGCCCAGCGGAACCGCGCCTCCGGCTCGGCGAAGACGCCGAACACGACCTCCTCGACGCGGCGGCGCACGAGCGAGGTGAGCTCCGTCGGCTTCAGGAACCCGCGCTCGAGCAGGAGCAGCGCCGCCCGGCGCGAGGGAAGCGCCGCGGCGGCGGCCGCGATCTGGCGGTGCTGGTCGCGCGTGAGGAGGCCGAAGCGGAGCGCCAGCTCCTCGATGCGGTCGGACGGATCGCCGCTCGTCGCGCCGACGACGCGGCCCTCCTCGAGATGGATCGAGCGCGACGCCTCGCCCTGGACGTCGATGCGGCCGCTCGCCTTCGTGCGCGCCGCGAGCGCGAGGAGCCGCGGGGCGGGCAGGTCGGCGAGGGTCCCGCTGCGGAGCTCGGCCGGCGGCGGGGGAAGCCGGGGGGTGGCGGCGTCGGGCTCGGGCGGATCCAGGAACTCCGGGGGCGCGGCCGCAGGCGCGTCGGCGGGCTCGCGGCCGCGCAGGGCGGCCACGCGCCGCCGCGCCGCGTCGTCGGACGGCGACGTGGCGGGGGCGGCGCGGAACGGGGCCAGAGCCTCGTCGGGGAACGGGAACGCCTCCGGCTCGCGGGCGGCCTCCTCGGCGATCCGGCGGAGCTCCTCCTCCGCGTCCTCCCTGCGCCGCGCCTCCTCGGCGCTGCGCCGGCGCAGGTCCTCCATCTCGGTGCGAGCGCTCTCGATCGCGCGGCGCAGCGTCTCTTCCTCCGCCTCGCGCCTGCGCGCCGCCTCCTCGGCCTCGGCGCGCGCCTCCTCGTCCGCGATGCGCCGGAGCTCCTCCGCGGCCTGCTCCTCGGCGGCGGCGCGCGCGATGACGCTCTGGATGCGCTGCTCCGCGGCGCGTCGCTCCTCCTCGAGCTGCACCCGGAGCCGCTCGAGCTCGCCCTCGAGCCGCCGGCGAGCGTCCGCCTCGCTCGCCGCCTTCTCCTCCGCGTCTCGCGCGCGGCGGGCCTCCTGGTCCGCCTCCCGGCGCGCGCGCTCCTCGGCGTCCCGGCGCTCCGTCTCGGCGCGGCGGGCGGCCTCCGCGGCCGCGCGCTCCTCGGCGTCGCGCCGCTCGGCGTC
>NZ_JALCYX010000067.1:0-23140 GCF_022690695.1 Anaeromyxobacter sp. SG17 | reverse complement strand
GTCGTCGGCCTGAAGCCGACGGTCAAGACGGTGGTGACGGGCGTGGAGATGTTCCGCAAGCTGCTCGACGAGGGGCAGGCGGGCGACAACATCGGCGCGCTGCTCCGCGGCCTGAAGCGCGAGGAGGTGGAGCGCGGTCAGGTGCTGGCGAAGCCGGGCTCGATCACGCCGCACACCAAGTTCAAGGCCGAGGTGTACGTCCTGACGAAGGAGGAGGGTGGGCGCCACACGCCGTTCTTCAACGGCTACCGCCCGCAGTTCTACTTCCGCACGACGGACGTCACGGGTTCGGTTCAGCTTCCGCAGGGTGTCGAGATGGTGATGCCCGGGGACAACATCGCGATGGAGGTGGAGCTCATCACCCCGATCGCGATGGAGAAGGAGCTTCGGTTCGCGATTCGCGAGGGTGGCCGCACGGTCGGCGCCGGCGTCGTGGCCGAGGTGATCCAGTAAGGAAGGGATCCCATGGCCGGGAATCGCAGCATCATCACGCTCGAGTGCAAGACCTGCAAAGAGCGGAACTACACGACCACGAAGAACAAGAAGAAGACGCAGGACAAGCTCGCGCTGTCCAAGTACTGCCCGCGCTGCCGCAAGCACGTGGAGCACAAGGAGACGAAGTAGCGCGAAGCCGCCGGGGATAGGCCAGTAGCTCGAACGGTAGAGCAGCGGTCTCCAAAACCGCGGGTTGGGGGTTCGAATCCCTCCTGGCCTGCCAGTCGAGGCAGGACGAACCGAGCAGAAACCGACGGGGGCGGGGCGCCGAACGCGTCCCGCCCCCATGCCGCACGAAGGCCGAAGGGCGAGCCATGGAAAACGTGGGCGGGGTCGAGCAGCCGAAGCGGATCGTCGTGATCTTCTACGTGCTCGCCGCGATCGCGGTCGGGGTGTTCTTCGAGCGCATCCTCGCGCTCGCGTTCTCGTATACCCGCGTGAACGACTTCGCGGTGCTCGGGGACTGGACGCTCTCGACCGTCGTCGGGTTCGCGCTGGCGGTCGTGCTCGCGATCGGGGTGTGGCGCTACCCGAAGACCCAGCAGGTCTCGTTCGAGATCGCGCTGGAGCTTCGCCGGGTAACGTGGCCGAGCCTGCGCGAGACGCGGGCCGCCACGGTCGCGGTGATCGTGGCGTCGGCCGTCGCGGCGGTGGTCCTCGGCGTGTTCGACTTCGTCTGGAGCTGGCTCAGCTCGAAGGTCTACTAGGTCGCTCGCGGCCGAGCGGTTTCGACAGGCTCACGAGCGACGGGAGCCCTGGGCGGCGGAAGGCCGCCGGTGGCTCCCGCGGCGTTTAGGCGGGGCACGGGGCGACCACACGGAGACGCGCAAATGGCGAAGAAGTGGTACGTCGTCCACACCTACTCGGGCTTCGAGAACAAGGTGAAGAAGTCGCTGGAGGAGCGCGTCCGGCAGCACAGCCTCCAGGAGCAGTTCGGCGAGGTCCTCATCCCCATGGAAGTGGTCCAGGAGATGGTGAAGGGGGAGAAGAAGACCTCGAAGCGCAAGTTCTTCCCGGGCTACATCCTCGTGAACATGGAGATGACGCTCGACACCTGGCACCTCGTGAAGGGGACGCCCAAGGTGACGGGCTTCGTCGGGAACGCGAAGACGCCGAACGAGGTCCCGGCGGTGTCGGACATCGAGGTGCAGCGGCTCACGACGCAGATCTCCGAGGGCTCGCTGAAGCCCAAGCCGAAGGTGCAGTTCGAGGAGGGCGATCAGGTCCGCGTGATCGACGGCCCGTTCTCGAACTTCAACGGCACGGTCGAGGAGGTCAAGCCGGACAAGGGCAAGCTGCGCGTGCTCGTCTCGATCTTCGGGCGCGCCACGCCGGTGGAGCTCGACTTCATGCAGGTGGAGAAGACGTAGTGTGGCACCGCCCGCGGTGAGTCACCGCGGGCGAATACGTGGGAGAGCCGAGTCAACGGCTCGTTCGACCACGCGGGGTCGCCTTCGCGGCCTCGAGGAGCAGCGATGAAGAAGGTCACTGGACAGATCAAGCTGCAGCTCCCCGCCGGCAAGGCGAACCCGGCTCCGCCCGTGGGCCCGGCGCTCGGCCAGCACGGCGTGAACATCATGGAGTTCTGCAAGCAGTTCAACGCGGCGACGCAGGCGCAGGCGAAGGAAGCGCTCATCATCCCGGTCATCATCACGGTGTACCAGGACCGCTCCTTCACCTTTCAGCTGAAGACCCCGCCCGCGGCGATCCTCCTGAAGAAGGCGGCCGGCCTCCACACGGAGAAGAAGAAGGGCTCCGGCGCGCACAAGCCCGGCAAGGAGAAGGTCGGGCAGGTGACGCGCAAGCAGGTCGAGCAGATCGCGAAGACGAAGATGCAGGACATGACGGCGGGCAGCCTCGAGGCCGCGATGCGGACCGTCGAGGGGACCGCGCTGTCCATGGGCATCGACGTCGTCGGCTAGCCGCGAGGAGGACACGGACATGGCTCACGTTGCGAAGAAGTACAAGGCGGCGGTCGCGAAGGTCGACCGGGTGAAGCGGTACAAGCTCGACGAGGCGATGAGCCTCGTGAAGCAGACCGCCACGAAGAAGTTCGACGAGACGGTGGACGCCGCGATCAACCTCGGCGTCGACCCCAAGCACGCCGATCAGGTGGTCCGCGGCGCCGTCGTGCTGCCGCACGGCATGGGCAAGGCGGTCAAGATCGCGGTGTTCGCGAAGGGCGACAAGGCGCGCGAGGCCCAGGAGGCCGGCGCGGACATCGTCGGCGCCGAGGATCTCGCGGAGAAGGTCCAGGGCGGCTTCATGGACTTCGACAAGGTGCTCGCGACGCCGGACATGATGGGCGTCGTCGGCCGCCTCGGTAAGGTCCTCGGCCCCCGCGGCCTCATGCCGAACCCCAAGGTCGGCACGGTCTCGGCGGACATCTCCCGCGCCGTGAAGGAGCAGAAGGCCGGCAAGGTCGAGTTCCGCGTCGAGAAGGCGGGCATCGTCCACGTGCCGTTCGGCAAGGCCTCCTTCGACCCGGAGAAGCTCAAGGCGAACTTCTCGGCGATCATGGAGATCATCTACAAGGCGAAGCCGCAGACCGCGAAGGGCGTGTACGTGAAGAACGTGACGCTCTCCACGACGATGGGCCCGGGCATCAAGCTCGACCTCGCCGAGCTCGCCGCGCAGCACGGCTAGCGACACGTTTCTGGAGTTCCCGGCGGCATGACGCCGCCGGGGTTTCTGGTCCAAGACAGCGGGCCCGCGAACGGCCCCGGGTGCGAGCGCAGTTCCGGGGCGAGCGAGCGGCCAAGCGGATCCGCGAGGGTCCGACCCGCCGAGACGGGAACCTGCAGCCTCTCCGCAGCGTCCCCTGCTTGGCCAGGGGGTCTTCGTACCGGACGTCCGGTCCGAACCCCGAGCGAAACCGCGCCGGCGAACGCCGGCCGGTCCGAAAGGTGGTGAGACTAATTGAACCGGACGGAAAAAGAGCAGGTCATCGGTGAGCTCCACGAGAAGATGGCGAAGGCGAAGGCGGCCATCCTCGCGGAGCCCAAGGGGCTGAACGTCGCGACGGTCACCGAGCTTCGGCGCAAGCTGCGCGAGGCGAAGGTGGAGTACCGCATCGTGAAGAACACCCTCGCCGCGCGCGCCGCCAAGGGCACGCCGGTGGAGCCGATCGCGGAGAAGTTCGTGGGGCCGACGGCGCTCGTCATGAGCTACGGCGACGTCGTCACGCCGGCGAAGCTCCTCGCGGAGTTCATGAAGGACCGCGAGAACTTCACCATCCGCACCGCGGTGATCGAAGGTCGGGTCGTCGACGCGAAGGGGATCCAGTCCCTCGCGAAGATGCCGGGGCTCCTGGAGCTCCGCGGCCAGATCGCCGCGATGATCGCGCAGCCCGCGACCCAGCTCGCCCGCATGATCGGGGCCCCGGGCCAGCAGCTGGCCCGTGTCCTCGGCGCGCGCCGCGAGCAGCTCGAGAAGCAGTCTTAAACGGTACGTGAACCGCCCGCGCGGAATGTCGCGCGGGCCAGACGCTGCGGGCGCCCCGAAGGGCGCCCCGGAACAAAGAGAAGGAAGAAGGAAATGGCCGATCTCAACACGATCGTGGAACAGCTGTCGGGCCTCACGGTGATGGAGGCCGCCGAGCTCGTGAAGCAGCTCGAGGAGAAGTGGGGCGTCTCCGCCGCCGCTCCGGTGATGGTCGCCGGCGCCGGTGGCGGGGCTGCCGCCGCGGCTCCGGTCGAGGAGAAGACGGAGTTCTCCGTCGTCCTCGCGGACGCCGGCGCGAACAAGATCAACGTGATCAAGGAAGTCCGCGCGATCACGGGCCTCGGCCTCAAGGAGGCGAAGGACCTCGTCGAGGGCGCCCCCAAGGAGGTCAAGGGTGGCGTCGCGAAGGCGGAGGCCGACGAGCTCAAGAAGAAGCTCGAGGCCGCCGGCGCCAAGGTCGAGATCAAGTAGCGAGGCGTGCGCACGGCGGGGCGGAGTTGCAAGCCGCCTCGCCGTGGCTCACGTTGGAATCTTTGACGGGTGAGGGTGGAGTCGTTAAGAACCCGTATCCCTTTCACTGATTCCGGAATCCCGGCCGTTTCGGCCGGACGCAGTTGGGTAGCCGGCCTGCTGGCCGGCTAGACCTGTTTGTACGGGTCTCGAAGGGACAGAGGACCGAACTCGATGGCGACGACGATCCAGAACAACTTCAGAATCCGGCGAAACTTTGGGAAGATCAACAAGATCGCCGAGATCCCCAACCTCATCGCCATCCAGAAATCGTCCTACGACAAGTTCCTCCAGGCCGACGTCCCGCCCGAGAAGCGTGAGGACACGGGCCTGCAGGGCGTCTTCAAGTCGGTCTTCCCGATCAAGGACTTCAACGAGACGAGCTCGCTCGAGTTCGTCAGCTATCACCTCGAGAAGCCCAAGTACGACGTCGACGAGTGCCACCAGCGCGGCATGACGTACTCGGCGCCGATCAAGGTCGTCGTTCGCCTGGTCGTCTGGGACAAGGACGAGGAGACGGGCGCGCAGTCGATCCGCGACGTCAAGGAGCAGGAGGTCTACTTCGGCGAGATCCCGCTCATGACGGAGAACGGGACCTTCATCATCAACGGCACGGAGCGCGTCGTCGTCAGCCAGCTCCACCGCTCGCCGGGCGCGTTCTTCGACCACGACAAGGGCAAGAGCCACTCGTCGGGCAAGCTCCTCTTCAACGCCCGGATCATCCCGTACCGCGGGTCCTGGATCGACTTCGAGTTCGACCACAAGGACATCCTCTACGTCCGCATCGACCGCCGCCGGAAGCTCCCCGCGACGGTGCTGCTGCGCGCCCTCGGCGGCGTGCCGGACACGGCGAAGAAGAGCCCGGTCGAGTTCCACGGCTCGGCCGAGGAGATCCTCAAGTACTACTACGACACCGAGACGATCCGGGTCGAAGGCAAGGGCAAGTTCGAGAAGGACCTGAACCCGGACCTGCTCAAGGGCCAGCGCGCGACGCGCGACATCCGCGACCCGAAGACGAACGAGATCATCGTCAAGAAGAACCGGAAGTTCACCGAGAGCGCGATCAAGAAGCTCGTCGCGGCGAAGATGAAGTCGCTGCCGATCGAGCCGGAGGAGGTCTACACCAAGATCTCCGCCGAGGACGTGGTGGACGCCGACACGGGTGAGGTGCTCCTCGAGGTCAACGAGGAGGTCACCGAGGCCAAGATCGAGGAGCTCCGCAAGCGCGGCATCCTCGAGTTCAGGGTCCTCTTCATCGACAACCTGAACGTCCTGCCGTCGCTCCGCGACACGCTCATCCAGGACAAGATCTCCACGCCCGAGGAGGCGATCATGGAGATCTACCGCCGCCTCCGCCCCGGCGATCCGCCGACGCCCGAGACCGCGACGAACCTGTTCGTCAACCTGTTCTTCAACGCGGAGCGGTACGACCTCTCGAAGGTCGGGCGCCTGAAGCTGAACCACAAGTTCGGGATCGACGAGCCGCTCGACAACACCGTCGTGACGAAGCGCGACATCCTCGAGGTGGTCCGCTTCCTCATCGATCTCAAGAACGGCACGCCGAACAAGGACGTCGACGACATCGACCACCTCGGCAACCGCCGCGTCCGCGCGGTCGGCGAGCTGCTCGAGAACCAGTACCGCATCGGCCTCGTTCGCATGGAGCGCGCGATCAAGGAGCGCATGAGCCTCCAGGAGATCGAGACGCTCATGCCGCACGACCTCATCAACGCGAAGCCGGTCACGGCGGTCATCAAGGAGTTCTTCGGGTCGAGCCAGCTCTCGCAGTTCATGGATCAGACGAACCCGCTCTCCGAGGTGACGCACAAGCGGCGCCTCTCGGCGCTCGGGCCGGGCGGCCTCACCCGCGAGCGCGCGGGCTTCGAGGTGCGCGACGTCCACTCCACGCACTACGGCCGCATCTGCCCGATCGAGACGCCTGAAGGCCCGAACATCGGCCTCATCGCGTCGCTCTCCACCCACGCGCGCGTGAACGAGTACGGCTTCGTCGAGACGCCGTACCGCAAGGTCGAGAAGGGGAGGGTGACCGAGGAGGTCTCCTTCTACTCGGCGCTCGAGGAGGAGAAGCACATCATCGCGCAGGCGAACGCGCCGGTGGACAAGAAGGGCGTGTTCACGGGGAACATGGTCTCGTGCCGCAAGGAGGGCGAGTACATCAACGCCCGCCCGGACGAGGTCGACCTCATGGACGTGAGCCCGAACCAGCTCGTGTCCGTCGCCGCCTCGCTCGTGCCGTTCCTCGAGAACGACGACGCGAACCGCGCCCTCATGGGCTCGAACATGCAGCGCCAGGCGGTGCCGCTCCTCCGCACGCGGGCGCCGCTCGTCGGCACCGGCATCGAGGGGATCGTCGCGCGCGACTCGGGCGTGTGCGTCGTGGCGAAGCGCGACGGCGTCATCCAGTCCGTCGACGCCGCCCGCATCGTGGTGAAGGCCGACGTGCCGACCTCCGCGACCGACGTCGCGAACGAGGTCGACATCTACAACCTCATCAAGTACCAGCGGTCGAACCAGAACACCTGCATCAACCAGAAGCCCATCGTGAAGCCGGGCGAGCGGGTGAAGAAGGGCGACGTCATCGCGGACGGGCCGGCGACGGAGATGGGCGAGCTCGCGCTCGGCCAGAACGTGGTCGTCGCGTTCATGCCCTGGCAGGGCTACAACTTCGAGGACTCGATCCTCCTCTCCGAGCGCTTCCTCAAGGAGGACGTGTTCACGTCGGTGCACATCGAGGAGTTCGAGTGCGTCGCGCGTGACACGAAGCTCGGCAAGGAGGAGATCACCCGCGACATCCCGAACGTCGGCGAGGAGGCCCTGAAGGACCTCGACGAGTCGGGCATCATCCGCATCGGCGCCGAGGTGAAGCCGGGCGACATCCTCGTGGGCAAGATCACGCCGAAGGGCGAGACCCAGCTCTCGCCCGAGGAGAAGCTCCTCCGCGCGATCTTCGGCGAGAAGGCGGGCGACGTCCGCGACAGCTCGCTCCGCGTCCCGCCGGGCGTCTCCGGCACGGTCATCAACGCGAAGGTCTTCAGCCGCAAGGGCGTCGAGAAGGACGAGCGCGCGAAGGCCATCGAGGAGATGGAGGAGGCGAAGCTCCTCAAGGACCAGAACGACGAGATCCGCATCATCCAGGACTCGGCGTTCCAGAAGATCCGCCGCCTGCTCCTCGGCAAGGAGGTCTCCGGCCGCCTCGTCGACGACAAGGGCAACCAGCTCCTCAAGAAGGGCGACGTCCTCGACGACGCGCTCCTCGACACGATCCCCCAGCGCTACTGGGGCGAGATCGCGGTCGAGGGCGACGTGCAGGACCTGGCGCGGAAGATCGTCGAGAACTTCGAGGAGCAGAAGGAGCTCGTGAAGCTCCTCTTCGGCGAGAAGATCGGCCGCCTGAAGAAGGGCGACGAGCTCCCGCCGGGCGTCATCAAGATGGTGAAGGTGTACGTCGCCATCAAGCGCAAGCTCGCGGTCGGCGACAAGATGGCCGGCCGCCACGGCAACAAGGGCGTCGTCTCGCGCGTGCTCCCCGAGGAGGACCTGCCGTACCTCGAGGACGGCCGGCCGGTGGACATCGTCCTGAACCCGCTCGGCGTCCCGTCCCGCATGAACGTGGGCCAGATCCTCGAGACGCACCTCGGCTGGGCGGCGAAGAACGTCGGCTGGCGGCTCCAGGAGATGGTCGAGAAGAACTTCGGCCCCGATCAGCTCCGCAAGAAGCTGAAGAAGGCGTTCGAGGGCGTCGACGGCGCCTCCGAGCGGCTCGGGCTGCTCATCGAGGAGCTGCCGGAGAAGGAGCTGCCGAAGCTCGCGATGAAGCTGCGCGACGGCATGCACGTCGCGACGCCGGTGTTCGACGGCGCCCGCGAGGACGAGATGAAGGCGCTCCTCGGCGAGGGCTCGGCGACGATGCAGTCGATCCTCTTCGACGGCCGCACCGGCGAGCCGTTCGACCAGGACGTCACGGTCGGCGTCATGTACATGCTGAAGCTGCACCACCTCGTGGACGAGAAGATCCACGCCCGCTCCATCGGGCCGTACTCGCTCGTCACGCAGCAGCCCCTCGGCGGCAAGGCCCAGTTCGGCGGCCAGCGGCTCGGCGAGATGGAGGTCTGGGCGATGGAGGCCTACGGCGCGGCCTACTCGCTCCAGGAGTTCCTCACGGTGAAGTCCGACGACGTGGTCGGCCGCACCCGCATGTACGAGGCGATCGTCAAGGGCGAGAACACGCTCGAGTCCGGCCTCCCCGAGTCGTTCAACGTGCTCATCAAGGAGCTCCAGAGCCTCGCGCTCGACGTCGAGCTCCTCGAGACGCCGGAGGCGAAGGCGGCCCGCGAGCAGGCCGAGGGCGACCTGGGCGGGCCGCTCGGCACGCCGCGCGGCGCCGCGGCCGAGAAGAACACCGCGTAACCCGGGCCAGGGGCCGGCGGCTTGGAGCCGCCGGCCCCAGCGCCCGGTCCGCGCGGGCGCGCGGGCCGACGGGACGGTTCAGAGACCCTTCTTGCTGGACGAGGTCAAGACGTGAAGGACATCTTCAATTTCTTCGAGAAGCCGAAGGATCCGCTGTCGTTCTCCGCGATCCGCATCTCGCTCGCGAGCCCGGACAAGATCCGCCAGTGGTCGCACGGCGAGGTGAAGAAGCCGGAGACGATCAACTACCGGACCTTCAAGCCGGAGCGCGACGGCCTGTTCTGCGCGAAGATCTTCGGCCCCGTGAAGGACTACGAGTGCAACTGCGGCAAGTACAAGCGCATGAAGCACCGCGGGGTCGTCTGCGAGAAGTGCGGCGTCGAGGTGATCCAGTCGAAGGTCCGCCGCGAGCGGCTCGGCCACATCACCCTCGCGACGCCCGTCGCGCACATCTGGTTCCTCAAGTCGCTGCCGAGCCGCATCGGCAACCTCCTCGACATCACGCTGAAGGACCTCGAGAAGGTCCTCTACTGTGAGTCGTACATCGTCATCGACCCCAAGGAGACGACGCTCCAGCGCGCCGAGCTGCTCTCCGAGGAGCGCTACCACAAGGCGATGGAGGAGTTCGGCGAGGAGGCGTTCCTGGCCGGCATGGGCGGCGAGGCCGTCCTCGAGCTCCTCAAGGTCGTCGGCCCCGCGGACAAGGGGCACGGCGAGGGCGTGCACGGCCTCGCGGCCGAGCTGCGCGCCCAGATGAAGGAGGCGACGAGCGACGCGAAGCGGAAGAAGATCGCGAAGCGGCTCAAGGTCGTCGAGGCGTTCGTCGCGTCCGGCAACAAGCCGGACTGGATGATGCTCGAGGTCATCCCGGTCATCCCGCCCGACCTCCGCCCGCTCGTCCCCCTCGACGGCGGCCGGTTCGCGACCTCCGACCTCAACGACCTGTACCGCCGCGTCATCAACCGCAACAACCGCCTGAAGCGGCTCCAGGAGCTGAACGCCCCGGACATCATCATCCGCAACGAGAAGCGGATGCTGCAGGAGGCGGTGGACGCCCTCTTCGACAACGGGCGCCGCGGCAAGACCATCACCGGGCCGAACAAGCGCCCGCTCAAGTCCCTGAGCGACATGCTCAAGGGCAAGCAGGGCCGCTTCCGCCAGAACCTGCTCGGCAAGCGCGTCGACTACTCGGGCCGCTCCGTCATCGTGGTCGGCCCCGAGCTCAAGCTGCACCAGTGCGGCCTGCCGAAGATCATGGCCCTCGAGCTCTTCAAGCCGTTCATCTACAACAAGCTCGAAGAGAAGGGCTACGTCACCACCATCAAGAGCGCGAAGAAGATGGTGGAGAAGGAGCGCCCCGAGGTCTGGGACATCCTCGACGAGGTGATCCGCGAGCACCCGGTGCTCCTGAACCGCGCCCCGACGCTCCACCGCCTCGGCATCCAGGCGTTCGAGCCGGTCCTCATCGAGGGCAAGGCGATCCAGCTCCACCCGCTCGTCTGCACCGCCTTCAACGCCGACTTCGACGGCGACCAGATGGCCGTGCACGTGCCGCTGTCCATCGAGGCCCAGATGGAGGCGCGCGTGCTCATGATGAGCACGAACAACATCCTCTCGCCCGCGCACGGCAAGCCCATCATCGTGCCGAGCCAGGACATCGTCCTCGGCATCTACTACATGACCCGCGAGCGCGCGTTCGCCCGCGGAGAGGGCAAGGTCTTCGCGAGCGCGGAGGAGGTCCGCGCCGCCTACGACCAGGGCGAGGTCGAGCTCCAGGCGAAGATCTGGGTGCGCCTCGACGGCACCCGCGTCGAGAGCACCGTCGGTCGCGTGCTCCTCTACGACATCGTGCCGAAGCGGCTGCCGTTCGAGTCCATCAACAAGGTCATGGACAAGAAGCAGCTCCAGAACCTCATCGACCTCACCTACCGCCTCTGCGGCGAGAAGGAGACGGTGCTCCTCGCGGACCGCGTCCGCTCGATGGGCTACGGGAACGCGACGCGCGCCGGCATCTCGATCGCGCTCGAGAACATGATCATCCCGAGGAGGAAGCAGGAGCTCCTCGACCGCGCGATGGGCGAGGTGGAGGACATCCAGACCCAGTACACCGAGGGTCTCATCACCATCGGCGAGCGGTACAACAAGGTCATCGACATCTGGGCGCAGGTCACCGAGGAGGTGGCCCAGGAGATGATGTCCCAGATCGGCCAGGAGACGGCCGTCGGCCCGGGCAAGGACGGCAAGCGCGAGGAGCGCAAGCAGCCGTCGTTCAACCCGATCTACATCATGGCCGACTCCGGCGCCCGCGGCTCGGCGCAGCAGATCCGTCAGCTCGCCGGCATGCGCGGCCTCATGGCCAAGCCGTCCGGCGAGATCATCGAGACGCCGATCACCGCGAACTTCCGCGAGGGCCTGAACGTCCAGCAGTACTTCATCTCGACGCACGGCGCTCGAAAGGGCCTCGCCGACACGGCGCTCAAGACGGCGAACTCCGGTTACCTCACCCGGCGCCTCGTCGACGTCGCGCAGGACGCCATCATCACCGAGTACGACTGCGGCGCGATGGACGGCATCACGCTCGGCGCGCTGGTCGAGGGCGGCGAGATCATCGAGCCGATGGGCGAGCGCATCCTGGGCCGCGTCGCGCTCGACGACATCCACGACCCGTTCGCCACCACCGTGCTGGTGAAGGCGAACGAGGAGATCGACGAGAACCGGGTCAAGCTCATCGAGAACTCCGGCATCGACAAGGTGAAGATCCGCTCGGTGCTCACCTGCCAGGCGCGGCGCGGCATCTGCGTCGAGTGCTACGGGCGCGATCTCGCCCGCGGCCGCAAGGTGAACATCGGCGAGGCGGTCGGCGTGATCGCCGCGCAGTCGATCGGCGAGCCCGGCACGCAGCTCACGATGCGCACGTTCCACATCGGCGGCGCGGCGTCCCGGCGGGCGGAGCAGTCGACCATCGAGAACCGGAACCCCGGCCTCGTGAAGTTCCACAACGTGAGCGTGGCGAAGAAGAAGGACGGCACGCTCATCGTGATGAACCGCAACGGCGAGATCATCGTCACCGACGATCAGGGCCGCGAGCGCGAGCGCTACGGCGTCGTCTACGGCGCGAAGCTCCTCGTGCGCGAGGGGCAGAAGATCGAGACGAACACGCTCCTCGCGGAGTGGGACCCGTACTCGATGCCGATCATCACCGAGGTGGCCGGGCGCGTGAAGTACGGCGACCTCATCGACGGCGTCACGATCTCGGAGCAGGTCGACGAGATCACCGGCCTCGCCCGCAAGGCGGTCATCGCCTCCAAGGATCCCGACGCGCGCCCGCGCATCTCGATCAAGGACGCCGAGGGCAAGACGCGGAAGCTCGCCAACTCCGAGGCCGACGCCCGCTACATGCTCCCCGAGGGCGCGAACCTCGTCGTGAACGACGGCGACGAGGTCGACGCCGGCGACGTCATCGCGAAGATGCCGCGCGAGACCACGAAGACGAAGGACATCACCGGCGGTCTCCCGCGCGTCGCGGAGCTCTTCGAGGCCCGCAAGCCCAAGGAGCACGCGGTCATCTCCGAGATCGACGGCGTGGTCGCCTTCGGCAAGGACACGAAGGGCAAGCGCAAGGTGGTCATCACGCCCGAGGTGGACGGCAAGCTCCGGCCCGACCTCGCGAAGGAGTACCTGATCGGGAAGGGCAAGCACATCTCGGTGCACACGGGCGACCGGGTGCGTGCGGGCGAGGCGCTCATGGACGGCGCCGCCAACCCGCACGACATCCTCCGCGTGCTCGGCGAGAAGGAGCTCGCCCGCTGGCTGGTGGACGAGGTCCAGGAGGTCTACCGGCTCCAGGGCGTGAAGATCAACGACAAGCACATCGAGACGATCGTCCGGCAGATGCTGCGTCGCGTGCGGATCGTCGACGTGGGCGACACGAACTTCCTCGCCGACGAGCAGGTCGAGAAGTTCGTGTTCGAGGAGGAGAACGAGAAGGTGATCACCGCGGGTGGGCGCCCGGCGCAGGGCGAGCCCCTCCTGCTCGGCATCACCAAGGCCTCGCTCTCCACCGAGTCGTTCATCTCGGCGTCCTCGTTCCAGGAGACGACCAAGGTGCTGACCGAGGCCGCGATCAGCGGCAAGGTCGACCACCTCCGCGGCCTCAAGGAGAACGTCATCATGGGCCGGCTCATCCCCGCCGGCACCGGCCTGCCGCACTACAAGCACCTCGACATCGAGGTCGAGACGCCGGTGGACGCGGTGGAGGAGGCCGAGGAGGCCCTCGCCGTCGCGAGCGGGGAGGAGTAGCCGCTCCGCCGCGCGTCAGCTCGAGCCCGGAACCGGGCCCGGTCCCAAGAGGGGCCGGGCCCTTTCCTTTTTGATCTGGCGCAACGCAGTGTTTCGAGATGGCGTAAGCAGCCGCTTAGCTCCAGGCGCCCGCACGGACGGTGAGTCTCGGACGGGTCGGTGCCGGAATTGATGTGGAGCAATATTCGGCACTTGTCTGGGGGTCGTGGGAGGGGGCACGCGCTTGACGAATGCCAACTCCCAAATCGTGTTCATATTCTGCGGCACTTCGGACTTGCGTGGTGTGCGGTTCCCCGATGTCGCCGAAGACTTCCAGGGTCTACGGGCATATGGGGGATACTTGACTCGATGAGTCCGCTTTCATAAAGTCACGTTACGTAACCTACCCGGGACACTTCGACGCAGGCCAGAGAGGCGACCAGTAAATGAGGACGGCGACCACTCAGAAGAGCAGCAGGGAGTTCGAAGAGCTCGCTCCCTACCTCAAGGCGGTCCGCGACTATCCGCCGCTGAACCGCGAAGAAGAGCACGCGCTCGCGCTCCGCGCGCGCAAGGGCGACGTCCGCGCGAAGCAGAAGCTCGTGCGCCACAACCTGGCGTTCGTGGTCGCCATCGCGCGGAAGCAGCGCCGCGGCACGGTGCGGCTCGACGATCTCATCCAGGAAGGCAACGTCGGCCTCATGCGCGCCGTCGAGAAGTTCGATCCGCACGCCGGCACGCGCTTCTCGACGTACGCGGTCTGGTGGATCCGCGCCTACATCGGGAAGTATCTGAAGGAGGCGCGCTCCACCGTGCGCCCGCAGAGCGGCACGGTCGCGCAGCCGGACCTGTCGCTCGACAGCGCCATCGACGAGGAGGGTGACGCCACCCACCTCGAGCGCATCGAGGACGAGGGCCCCGGCCCCGAGGACACCTACCTGCAGGGCGAAGGCGACCGCGACGTCCGCGACGCGCTCGGGAAGGTCCGCAAGCGCATCGGCGAGCTGGGCTGGGACATCGTCCACAACCGGCTCGAGCAGGATCAGCCGCGCACGCTCGAGGAGATCGGCAAGCGCTGGGGCGTGTCGCGCGAGCGCGTCCGCCAGGTGGAGCTGAAGACGAAGCAGTTCCTCCACCGCTACCTGCAGCCCGGCGAGCGCGACGCCGCGTAGCCCGTCGCCCGGAGATCCGGCGAACCCGCGAGCCCGCCCCCGTGTCACGGGTGGCGGGCTCGCTCGTCCCGGCGGCCGGCTTGCGGCTCGCCGGGCGCGCTGCTAACGATGCCGCCATGCTGGAACGGATCGGCATCTCGCTCGAGCGCAGCCTGCTCGAGCAGTTCGACGAGCTCATCGAGCGCAAGGGCTATGTCAACCGCTCCGAGGCCGTGCGGGACCTCATCCGCGACCAGCTCGTCCAGCGCCAGTGGTCCGAGTCGGAGCGCGGCGAGCAGGTCGCGGTGGTCGCCGTCGTGTACGACCACGAGTCCTCGAGCCTCGCGCAGAAGCTGACCCACATCCAGCACGAGAACCACCAGGCGGTCGTCTCCGCGCTCCACGTCCACATGGACGCGCACAACTGCCTGGAGGTGCTCGTGCTCCGCGGGCGCGCCGGCGAGATCCTGCAGATGGCCGAGAGCCTCGTGGCGACACGTGGCGTGAAGTACGGCAAGGTCCTCCCTGCGACGACCGGCGAGGCCCTTCGCTAAACGACAGTTCGTGATTCGCGATCACCTTCGGTGCCGCGAATCACGCTGTCGTTTAGCCATGTTCGAACGGGGGCTGCGCCCCCGCCCCGCCGAGCGAAGCTCGTCGGGGCCCCACCCCGGCTCGCCGGGTCCCGTGCGACGCCGCGAGCGGCTTCGGGGCCGGGCGGCGCCGGGGGGCGGCTCGGCGCGGGGGGGCCCCCCGCCCCGGCGGGCTCGCGTCGCTCGCCTGTTCGCGATCAGCCATTGGGCGCCTTTCGGCGCGCGACTTCACGAACCGTCCGCCCTCCCGCGCGCTACAATGCGGGCCCGAGGGGAGGGCGCTTGGCCAAGATCCTGAAGGGGCAGCCGCCGGCGGGCGCCGGCCGCATCGAGGCCGCGGCCTTCGACGCGCGGGAGCGGGCGCGCGCGCTCGTCGCCGCCGCCGAGGAGGAGGCGCAGCAGATCCGCGCCGAGGCCGAGGCGGCGCGCGAGCGCATCCGGTCCGAGGCGGTGGAGGAGGGGCGGCGCGAGGGGCTCGCCCGCGCCGCGGCGACGCTGGCCGCGGCGGCGGCCGCGCGCGATCGCCGGCTCGCCCTCGCCGAGCGCGAGGTCTCGGCCGTCGCGGTCGACGTGGCGCGGACGATCCTCGGGCGCGAGCTCTCTCACGATCCCGGCGCCGTCGCCGATCTCGCGGCGCGCGCGCTGGCGGCCGCGCGCGATCGCCGCGAGGTGACGCTGCGGGTGAACCCGGGCGACGCGGAGGCCATCCGCACCGCTGCCGGCCGGCTCGCGGCGGTGCTCGCGCGGGCGCCGGGGCTCACGGTGCGCGAGGACGCGGCGCTCGCCCGGGGCGACGCGGTGGTCGAGACCGAGGCGGGGCGGGTGGACGCCCGCGTCGAGACGCAGCTCGCCGCGCTCGCGCGGGCGCTCGAGGACGACGGGCGGTGACGGACCCCGGCCGCGTGCGCGAGGCGCTCGACCGGGCCGCGCCGCTCCGGTTGCGGGGCCGCGTGACCCGCCTCGTGGGCCTCGTCGTCGAGGCCGAGGCCGCGGGCGTGAGGCAGGGGGAGGCGGTCGAGATCCACACTCCGGGCCGCCCGCCGCTCCTCGCCGAGGTGGTCGGGTTCCGCGACGACCGCGCGGTGCTGCTCCCGCTCGGCGATCCCGCCGGGCTCGGCGCGGACAGCGAGATCCTCCCCACCGGGCGACCGCTCGCGATCCGCGCCGGCGACGCGCTGCTCGGGCGCGTCCTCGACGGGCTGGGCAGGCCGATCGACGGGGCGCCGCCGCCGGCCGGGCTCGCGGAGTGGGCCGTGGAGCGCGCGGCGCCGGCCCCGCTCACGCGCCGCCGGATCACCGCGCCGCTCGCGCTCGGGGTCCGCGCGATCGACGGGCTCCTCACGATCGGCGAGGGGCAGCGCGTCGGGATCTTCGCCGGCGCCGGCGTCGGCAAGTCGACCCT
This sequence comes from Anaeromyxobacter sp. SG17, assembly GCF_022690695.1. Classification (NCBI taxonomy): domain Bacteria; kingdom Pseudomonadati; phylum Myxococcota; class Myxococcia; order Myxococcales; family Anaeromyxobacteraceae; genus Anaeromyxobacter; species Anaeromyxobacter sp. SG17. Next base: position 6,839 of record NZ_JALCYX010000067.1, on the reverse strand, counting down.
GCTCGGCCAGATCGCCCGCAACACGCGGGCGGAGCTGTCCGTCATCTGCCTGGTCGGGGAGCGCGGCCGCGAGGTGCGGGACTTCGTCGAGGAGGCGCTCGGGCCGGAGGGGCTCGCGCGGAGCGTCGTCGTCGCGGCGACGAGCGACGCGCCCGCCCTCGAGCGGCTCAAGGCCGCCCACGTCGCGACGGCCATCGCGGAGTGGTTCGCGGACCGCGGCCGGCGCGTGCTCTTCATGCTCGACTCGCTCACGCGCTATGCGCGCGCCCAGCGCGAGGTGGGCCTCGCGGCCGGCGAGCCCCCCGCGCGCCACGGCTACCCGCCGAGCGTCTTCGCCGCGCTGCCGCGTCTCCTCGAGCGCACCGGGAACCGGGCCGAGGGCGGCATCACCGCCCTCTACACCGTCCTCGTCGCGGGCGGGGATCTCGACGAGCCCATCGCCGACGAGGTGCGCGGGATCCTCGACGGCCACGTCGTGCTCGACGCGCGGCTCGCCGCCGCCGGGCGCTACCCCGCGATCGACGTCCTCCGGAGCCTCTCGCGCGTCATGCCCGCCGTCACCACCCCGGCGCACCGCGCCGCGGCGGACCGGCTGCGCGCGCTCCTGGCCGCCCACGAGCGTCATCGCGACCTCATCGCGCTCGGGGCGTACGCGCCCGGCTCGGACGCGGACACCGACGCCGCCCTCGAGCGGCTCCCCGCCATCGAGGCGTTCCTGCGGCAGGGCGCCGGCGAGGCGGAGGAGCCCGAGCGGACCCGCGCCCGGCTCGAGGAGCTCGTCCGGTGACGGACGCCTACCCCCTCGCGGCGCTGCTCGGGCTGCGCGAGCGCGAGGAGGAGGCGGCGCGCGCGGCGCTGGCCGCGGCGCTCGCGGAGGAGGGCCGCGCCCGCAGGGAGCGGGACGAGCAGAGGGCGCTCCTCGACGACGTCTCCCGGCGGGCGAGCGCGAGCGGCGTCCCCACCGGCGTGGCTGCGCCGGCCGCGACGCTGCAGACGGCGGCCGGCCACTCGGCGCGGCTCCGGCGCGAGGAGGCGGAGTCGCGCGCGGCGCTGGCGTCCGCGGAGCAGGCGCTCGCGGCGGCGGAGGAGGGCGTCGCGGCGGCGCGCGCGGGGCTCGGGGACGCCTCCGCGGCGCGCGAGGCCATCGCACGCCACCGCGCGAGCTGGCAGGAGGGCCTCCGCCGCGCGAGAGAGCGCGCGGAGGACGCGGCGCAGGACGATCTGGCCGCGGCGCGGGCGCGAAGGCGCTAGCGGCGCGGGACCGAGAGGTGGCTCCGGAGGAGCGCCACGAGCTCCGCGTTCTCGAACGGCTTGCGCACGAAGCCGTTCGCCCCGGCCTCGACCGCCCGCCGCGGGAGATCGGGCGAGGGGCGCGCCGAGACGATCAGGATGGGACCCGCGAAGCCGGCGGCGCGCATCCGCCGGCAGAGCTCGAGCCCGTCCATGCCCGGCATGGCCACGTCGAGGAGCACCGCCGCGGCCGTGGAGACCGCCGCGAGCGCCTCGTCGGCCGTCGAGGCGGCCGCGGAGGCGAGCCCCTCCGTCGCGAGCAGGATCCCGAGGAACTCGCAGATGTCGGGGTCGTCGTCGACGAGCAGGACGCGCGGGCCGTCCACGGTCACTCCGCGGCGAGGGAGAGGGTCGCGCGCCCCTCCACGCACTCGATGGTGATCGCCCGCGGTCTCAGGTCCCTGGGCGCCGCGGCGCCGTCCTCGCGCCGGAACGCCGCGAGCGAGAGCACCACCTTGTCCCCGGCGCGGACCGTCTTCCGGTCGCACCGCCAGCCGCCGTCGAGCGTGAACGCGACCTCGGTCCAGTGGCGATCGGAGCCGTTCTTCACGAGGAGCTGCGTCCCCATGATCGACCCGGGGAGGAGCTGCGCCTCGGCGTCGAGGCGGTTCGTCGGCCCGCCGGCCGGGCAGGACGCCCAGATCGCTCCCGCGGAGAGCAGCACCCACGCGCCGATCACGGCGGCCCGGAGGCGCATGTAGCGGGTCGAGCGGCGGTAGCCGCCGGCGAGCTCCTGGGCGAGGTCGCGCGCGACATCCTTCACGCGGTGCGCCGCGGGGAGCGGATCGGGGCGGGCCGGCTCCTTCATCGTGCGAGAGCGTACCGCCCGCCCGCCGGGGCGGACAAGGCGCAAGGGCTCCTACACCGGCGCGCCGTCGGCGGACGCGCTCGTCCCCTCGCGCCCCGGCGCCGCCACGGCGTCGCGCGTGTCGCCTCCCGCGCCGCCGATCGCGAGGTGCTGCTCGATCACCCGGCGGCGCACCTCGACGAGGAGCGCCGTCTTGTTCGGGAAGGCGCGGGGGTCGACGGGGTCCCCGAGGGCGATCCGGATCTCCCCGGGGTACACCGCGATGGCGCGCTTCGGGGTGATGCGCCCGGCGCCCGAGATCGCGACGGGGACGACCGGCACCCCGGCCTCCATCGCCACCACGAACGGCCCCTTCTTGAAGGGGTGGACGCGCAGGTCGGTGGAGCGCGTCCCCTCGGGGAACACGATGAGCGAGGTGCCGCCGCGCACCGCCGCGCCCGCCTGGCGGAGCGACTCGATGGCGCGCGCATGGTTCCCGCGATCGACCGGGATGTGACCGCCGAGCCGCATGTACAGGCCGAAGACCGGGATCTTGAACAGCTCGAGCTTCGCGATGAACCGAACGGTGCGCGGCAGCCGGGCGACGAGCGCGAGGATGTCGAGGGCGCTCTCGTGGTTGGACGCGAAGATGAGGGGTCCGTCGGGAAGCGGCGGGAGGCGGAGCACCCGGACGCGGGCCCCCGCGAGCCGGAGGATCGAGCGGGACCAGGCGAAGCGGGCGAACCACATCGCGAGCTGACCGCGGCCGAGCAGGGTGTCGGGCAGGCTGAGCAGGAAGAACGTGACCATCGAGGCCGCGGTGTAAACGAGCACCACCCAGCCCCGGATTCGCGCCCTCATTCGATCCTCGTCGCGCCGCCCGCCCGGACGGTCCCTGGCGAGGCTTATAGCACGCGCCCGGTGCACGGCCCGGGCTATGCTCGGTGCATGGAAACGCCTCTCCGCATCGCCGAGGAGGTCCGCGAGGCGCTCGCCGCGGGCAGGCCGGTGGTCGCCCTCGAGACGAGCGTCGTCGCCCAGGGACTGCCGCCGCCGCACAACCTCGACGCCGCCCGCCGCTGCGCGGCGGCCGTGCGGGCCGGGGGCGCCGTGCCGGCCGCCGTGGCGGTGCTCGACGGGCGGATCGTGGTGGGGGCGTCCGACCAGGAGCTGGCTCGGCTCGCCGATCCCTCCCGGCCGGCCGCCAAGGCGGCGGTGCGGGATCTCGCGGCGCTCCTCGCCGCCGGACGCGACGCAGGCACGACGGTCTCCGCGACCGCCGCCGTCGCCGTGCGCGCGCGTATCCCGGTGTTCGCGACGGGAGGGATCGGCGGCGTCCACCGGATCCCCGACGGCGAGCCGGCCGCCGGCGCGGCGGACGTCTCCGCCGATCTGGGCGAGCTCGCCCGCTCGCCCGTTTGCGTCGTCTGCGCGGGGCCGAAGGCGATCCTCGACGTTCCTGCGACCGCGGAGGCCCTCGAGACGCTCGGGATCCCCGTGCTCGGCTGGCGGACCTCCGAGCTGCCCGCGTTCTACTCGGAAGCGAGCGGGGTACCCCTCGAGCACCGGGTGGAGGACGGCGCCGGGGCGGCCCGCGTGCTCGCGATGCACTGGGGCGGCCTCGGGCGGCGCGAGGGCGTCGTGCTCGCGATCCCACCCCCGGAGGCCGTGCCGCGAGAGGTCATCGAGGCCGCGATCGCGGCGGCGCTCGCCGACGCCCGGGACCGCGGCGTGCGCGGCAAGGCGGTCACGCCGTTCCTGCTCGAGGCCGTCGCGCGGGCGACGCACGGGAGGGCGCGGGCGGCGAACGTCGCGCTGCTCGAGCGAAACGCCGGCGTCGCCGCCGAGGTCGCGGCGGCGCTGGCCCGAATTGGATACAATCCCGCCGGATGACGCCCCCTTCAGCGGGCGCCACCCCGATCCTCGTCGCCGACCCCGCCACGCTGTCGCAGCTCGTGGAGGCGGTCCGAGCGGAGCCGGTGGTGGCCCTCGACACAGAGTCGAACAGCTTTCACGTGTACCGCGAGCGGGTCTGCCTGCTGCAGATCTCGACGCGGTCCGCCGACTACATCCTCGATCCGCTCGCGGTGGATCCCCGCCCGCTCGGCGAGGTGCTCTGCGACGGACGCGAGACGGTGCTGCACGGCGCCGACTACGACGTGCGCTGCCTCAAGCGCGAGTACGGCTGGCGGCTGCCGCGCCTGTTCGACACGATGCTCGCTGCCCGGCGGCTCGGACGGGAGGGGCTCGGCCTGTCCGCGCTGGTGGAGGCGCACTTCGGGGTGAGGCTCTCCAAGGCGTTCCAGCGTTCGGACTGGGGACAGCGGCCGCTCAGCGCCGCGCAGCTCGCCTACGCCGCGCTCGACACGCACTTCCTGCTCACGCTCCGCGATCTCCTGGCGGCCGACCTCGAGTCGCGTGGCGCGACGGACGACGCGCGGCGCGAGTTCGACCGGGTCGCCGCGGTGGTGCCGCGCGAGCGCGTGTTCGATCCGGAGGGGTTCCGCCGCCTGCGGGGCGCGCGCGAGCTCGAGCCCGCCGGCCGGACGGTCTTGCGCGCGCTGTACCTCGCGCGCGAGGAGCGCGCGCAGGCCCTCGACCGTCCGCCGTTCAAGGTGCTGGGGGAGGACGCGATGCTCGCGATCGCGCGGCGCCTGCCGCGCGACGCCGAGGCGCTCGGCCAGATCCCGGGGGTCACGCCCTCGGTGCTGCGCCGCCTCGGCGACGAGATCCTCGCGGCCGTGCGCGCGGCGTTGATCTAACGGGGGCTGCGCCCCCGCCCCGCCGACGGCTGGCCGCCGTCGTCGGGGCCCCACCCCCGCTCGGCGGGGCCCGTGAACCTTCGCGCCCGCTGTCGCGGGTGCGCGCCTCCCTCAGAATGCCACCCCGCCGTCCGGCGCCGTGACGGCTCGCTCGGGCGCGATCGGCGCTGCCGGCTCGCCCGCCAGGGCGCGGTACACGTCCCAGTCGGCGAGCACGATCCGCACGTAGCCGCGCGTCTCCCGGTACGGGATGGACTCCACCCAGGCGTCGAGCGGCATCCCGGCGCGCGCCCGGGCCCACTCCGCCGCGGCGCCGGGGCCCGCGTTGTACGCCGCGACGGCGAGCGCGGGATCGCCGAAGCGCGCGAGCAGGAGGCCGAGGTAATGGGCACCGAGCGTGATGTTCACCTCCGGCTCCGCGAGCCGGGCGCCGAGCCCGCCCGGCAGCCCGAGCAGCGCGGCGACCCGCTCGGCCGTGGCGGGGCGCAGCTGCAGGAGCCCCTCGGCGCCCGCGCCGCTCCGGATGCCCGGCCGGAACCCGGACTCGCGCCGCATGACGGCGAGCAGCAGCGAAGGATCGACGCCCACCGCGCGGGCGCGCGACGGGACGAGCTCGGGGTAGGGCTCGGGGTGCGCCCAGCGCAGCGCGCGCCGCGTGGGGAGGAGGTGGTCGCGCGAGATCCGGAACGGGACCTCGGCGTCGCCCGCGAACGCCGCGAGCTGCGCCACCACCGGCGCGGACGCGCGGGCGCGCCAGGAGCGGGTGAGATCGGCGAGCTCCTCGAGCGCCTCGGCGCGCATCCCCAGCCCGAGCAGCTCGACCGCCACCGCGAGCCGCGCCGCGGCGGCGGCGTCCTGCAGCTCCGGCAGGGGGCGTGGGTCGGGGGGCGGCATCCTCGCGGCGGACTCGCCGAGGGCGGCGAGCCGCGCCCGCGCGAGCAGGCCGTACCACCCGTCCCCTCCGGCCGCGATCGCCGCACGGTAGAGCCGCCGCTGCTCCGGACCGGTCCGGGCGAGCCGCGCCCGCCAGTACGCCGCGGCGTCGGCGTAGGAGGTCCGATCGAGCTTCGCGAGGGCGCGCGCCGCCGCCGGGAAGCGCCCGAGGCGGTAGAGCGACCAGGCGGAGAACCAGCGCGCGTCGTCGGCGCGGCGCGAGCGCCGGTTGGCCTTCGCGAACGCCTCGAGGGCCGTCGCGGCGCGCGCGAACTGGCCGGCGTCGTAGTACAGCCACGCCGAGAGGTAGGCGGCCTCGTCTCCCAGATCGCGCTGGCGCCACTCGGGGATGCCCGGGATCGGCGCGCGCAGCGCCGCGAGCTCGGCGTAGCGGCGGCTCGCCTCGTCCACCCGGCCGGCCCTCGCCGCCGCGCGCGCGAGCACGAGCAGCGCGCCCCGCCGGTCGCTCTCGTCGGGCGCCGCGGTGAACTTCGCGGCGAGACGCTCCGCGTCGCCGTGGCGTCCGAGGGCGAGCAGCGCACCGGCGCGGAGGATGGCCGCGCGCTCCGGCGCGGCGGGCGGCTCCGCACGCTCCGCGGCGTCGAGGGCGAGGAGCGCCGCGTCGGGCCAGCCCGTGGCGAGGAGCCGGTCCGCGCGCGCGAGCTGCTCGGCCGCGGTGGCGGTCGGCACCGGACCGCCCGCCGCGCGCCACGTCTCGAGGGCCTCGCCGGCAGCGCGGCCCGCCGCCAGCTCGGGCCGCTCGAGCCAGAGGCCGCGGTACACCTCCGCGGCGCGCGCGTCCTCCCCGAGCTGGCGGAGCCCTCGCGCGAGCGCGAGCCGCGCTCCGGGCGCGGCGCCGTCCCCGGGGAGGTCGCGCAGGAGGCCTTCCAGGAGCGGGACCGCCTCCGGCGCGAGCCCCGCCGCGAGCAGCGCCTCGGGCTCCCGCCAGCGGACCCGACGCGCCACCGCGAGGTCCCCCGACGCGGCGACGTCGCCGAGGAGCTTCGCGGCGCGCGGGGCGTCCCCGGCGGAGAGGAGCGCCTCGGCGCGCGCCGCCGCGAGGTGAG
>NZ_JALCYX010000066.1:0-23327 GCF_022690695.1 Anaeromyxobacter sp. SG17 | reverse complement strand
CGAGCCGCCGGCGAGGCCGGACCCTGCGCGGCGGCTGGCATCGCCGGCGCGGTGGGCGCGGAGGGAGCCGTGGTCGGCGCGGCCGGAGCCCCGGCGGGCGCGGCCGGCGTCTCCGGCGCCGCCACCGGCTCGGCCGGCGCGGCACCGACGGGCGCCTGCTCCTGCTCCTGCTCCGCAGCGGGCGCGGCAGCCTCTTCGGCGGGAGCCTCGGCCTCGTAGGCCTCGTAGGCCTCGACGGGCTCCTGCTCCTGCTCCTGCTGAGGCTCCGGCGACGCGGCGACCGGCGCGGGCTGCGGGACCTCCGTGTGCACGCGCTTGCGCACCACGAACCCGGGGCCCGCCGGGCGCACGGGCGCCGGCTTCGGCTTCCGCTCGCCGACGATCTTCTCGTACGCCGACGCGGCCTGGTCGTCCTCGAGGGAGGACGAATGGCTCTTCACGTCGTAGCCGAGCTGGTGGAGCTTCTCGACCAGCTCCTGGTTGGAGAGCTCGATACCCTGCTCCTTAAGCTGCTTGCCGAGCTCGTGAACCCGCTTCTTGGACATTTCGTAGACTCCTAATCCTTACGGGCACTTCCCGTCAACTCGACACGCAGCGCCGCCGCGTCGACCACCGCTTCCGGGCGGCGGAGCGCACGCGGGAGCGCACGACGCCGGAGCGCCTTCTCCAGGCACCCGACGCTCGCGTGGAGCCACGCTCCACGGCCTCCGCCACGCCGACGATCGAAGATCACCCGTTCACCATCCGTCGTGAGCCGTACGAGCTGCCGCTGCGCCGCCCGCTCCCCGCAGCCGACGCAGGTGCGGACGGGCTCGCTCAAGCGCCGGCGCCTCCCTGTGCGGCCTTCGCCTTGGCCGCGTCGAGCTCTGCGCGGAGCTTCGCCTCTTCCTCGAGGTAGACGCCCACCGCGTGCTTGATCTGGCGCGCCTTCTTGATGCCGAGGCCGCTCGACTCCGCGAGCCGCATCACGTCCGCCTCGTTGTGGACCGCCTCCACCGTGCCGTAGCCGGCGCCCTTCAGCTGGTCGACGGTCTTCTCGCCGACGCCGCGGACGCGCGCGAAGCGCTCCTCCTGCGTGAGCTCGTCCGGGTGGCGCCGCGCCTCGGCGATGCGGGCCGCCTCGCGCTCCTGCTCGAGCTGCATCTCCTTCTCGGCGTCGACGATCGACTGCTCGCGGGCGCGCTTCTGCAGGTCCGGGATCATGTCCATCGTGAAGCCCGGGAACTGCGTGAGCATCTCGGCGGCGGCGTTCGCGACGTCCTGCGCCTTCCGGAAGCCGTGCGAGTACAGCATCTCCTGCGTGGGCTCGGGGATCTCGAGCGCGCCGAAGCTCTCGGTCGCGAACTCGCGCATCTCCTTCACGCGGGACTCGGAGTTGATGTCGAGCTTCCAGCCGGTGAGCTGGGAGGCGAGGCGCACGTTCTGGCCGCGGCGCCCGATGGCGAGCGAGAGCTGGTCGTCGGGGACGATGATCTCCATCGCCTTGTTCTGCTCGTCGAGGAGCACGCGCGAGACCTCGGCCGGCGCGAGCGCGTTGCACACGAAGCGCGCGTAGTCGTCGTCCCAGGGCACGATGTCGATCTTCTCGCCGCGGAGCTCCTGCACGACCGCCTGGACGCGGCTGCCCTTCATGCCGACGCAGGCGCCGACGGGATCCACGTCCGAGTCGCGCGACGACACCGCGATCTTGGCGCGGCCACCCGGCTCGCGGGCCGCCGCCTCGATGACCACGACGCCCTCCGCGATCTCGGGCACCTCCATCTCGAAGAGCTTCTTGAGGAGGTCCACCGAGGCGCGCGAGAGGATGATCTGCGGGCCCTTCGACTCGCGCAGCACGTCCATCACGTACGCCTGGATGCGGTCGCCGGCGCGGTAGCTCTCGCGCGGCACCTGCTCGCGCACGGGCAGCACCGCCTCGGCGCGGCCGAGGTCCACGATCACGTTGCCGCGCTCGAAGCGCCGGACGATGCCGGTGATGACCTCGCCCTTGCGGTCCTTGTACTCGTTGAAGACGTTCTCGCGCTCGGCGTTGCGGGTGCCCTGGATCATCACCTGCTTCGCGGTCTGCGCCGCGATGCGGCCGAAGGAGCGGCGGAAGGTCTTGAGCTTGAGGAGGTCGCCCCACTGCTCGTCCTGGGCCTTCGCCTCCGCCTCGTCCTCCGCGCGGTAGTAGATGGGGAAGTCGAGCTCGTCGCCCGGCTCCACCTCGATGCCCTTCTCGTGCGCCACCGACACCGGGATCATGTTCACCGGGTCGGGGATGGGCGCCTCCTCGGTGGCATCGGCGACGATGGTGAGGACCTGGAAGAGATCGACCTGGCCCTTGTCCTCGTCGTAGCGGGCCTTCAGGTTCCGCTCCATCCCGAAGTGGCGCTTCGCGGCGCTGCCGATGGCCTCCTCGAGGATCTCGACGAGCCGCGCGCGGTCGATGCCCTTGTCCTTGGCGACCTGGTCGAGGATGAGGTTCAGGTTCACGTTCTGCTGCATCGGTCAGTCCTTCCTCCGAAGGTCCGCCTCGAAGTCGTACTCGAGGTGGGCCTTCGCGATCTGATCGTGGGGGACGCGGTGGACGACGCCGTCCACGTCGATCTCGACGGCGCCGTCGCGGTAGCCCACGAGGACGCCGGTCCAGTTCTTTCGCGGGGGGGAGCCGGGCGCCGTCTCGGGGACGGGCCCGTACGCCTTCACGTGCGCGCGCTGCCCCGCGTAGCGGTCGAAGTCGGCCGGCTTGCGCAGCGGCCGATCGAGGCCCGGCGACGAGACCTCGAGGTCGTAGGCCGGCTCGATGAAGTCCTCGACGTCGAGGATGGGCTCCACGAGCCGGGACACGGCCTGGCAGTCCTCGATCCCGACGCCGCCCGGCTTGTCGACGAAGAGCCGGAGCGTCCAGCGAGCTCCCTGGCGCGCCCACTCCACCTCGACGAGCTCGTAGCCGTCGCGTACGAGCACGGGCTCGAGCACCCGGCGCGTGCGGTCGGCGATGGACTCTTCTCCGATACCCGTCATTGACCCCTAAAAAACGAAAAGTGGGCGACGCGGCCCACTTTCGAGACCCGGCATTGCCCGGGCGCGAAAATGTCGGCGTGTCAGTAACAGACCGGGTGGAGGCGGTCAAGGACGACCGGGCCGCCTGGCGGGCCCTTCCACGAGCTCGCACGGCCTACCCCGGGTCGGGCGGGAGACGGAGCGCGAGGAGCCACTCCCGGTTCCCCGCCGGGCCCTCGATGGGTGACTCGGCGTGACCCAGGATCTCGAACCCGAGCTCTCGCGCGGCGGCGGCGATGCCGTCGAGCGCGGCCCGGCGCTTGGCCTCGTCGCGCACCACGCCCCCCTTGCCGACCTCGCCCTTCCCCACCTCGAACTGCGGCTTCACGAGCAGGATCGCCTCGCCGCCCGGGCGGAGGATCGCCTTCACCGCCGGCAGGATGAGCCGGAGCGAGATGAACGACAGGTCGCCGGTCACGAGCTCGACCCGGGTGCCGAGCGCCTCGGCGGTGAGCGCCCGCGCGTTCTCGCGCTCGCGGACCACGACGCGCGGGTCGCCGCGGAGCCTGGGGTGGAGCTGGCCGTAGCCCACGTCGATGGCGTAGACCCGGGCGGCGCCGCGCTGCAGGAGCAGGTCGGTGAAGCCGCCGGTGGACGCGCCCAGGTCGGCGCACGTCTTCCCGGCCGGATCCACGGGGAACACGTCGAGCGCTCGCTCGAGCTTGAGCGCGCCGCGCGACACGTACCGCTGCGGCCCGGCCCCCTCCTTCAGCCGGATGGGCGCCTGCGGGTCGACGAGCGCGCCCGGCTTGTCGACGCGCGTCTCACCCACCACGACGGCGCCGGCCATCACGAGCGCCTGCGCCTTGGCGCGCGACTCCGCGATCCCCCGCTCGACGAGGACGACGTCGATCCGCTGCCTGCGCGAGGTCATGGCGGGGGCTGCGCCCCCACGCCGGCTCCCCGGGGCCCGCGCGCCATCGCGGGCGGCCGCGCCGCGAGCGCGGTGGCGCGCCCGCGGGGGCGCGGCGGCCCCCCCCCGCGGGCCCCCGGGGGCCCGCGCGCCATCGGGGGGGGCCGCCCCGCGCGCGGGTGGGCGCGCCGGCGGGCTCGCTTCGCTCGCTGACCGACGTTCACGATCGTCGCAGCTTACCTACGCCGCCCCGCGCTTCGCCCGCTCGCCGACGACCTCGCGGCACGCGCGCGCGATGCCCTCGGCGTCGAGCCCGAGCTGCGCCCGCTGGCGGCCCTGATCGCCGTGCGTCACGAACTCGTCGGGGAGCCCGAGCCGCTTCACCCGCAGCCCCTCCGCCACGAAGCCGCGCCGCTCGAAGAGCTCGAGGCAGGCGGCGCCGAAGCCGCCGGGCAGGCACCCCTCCTCCACGGTCACGACTCGGCGGGAACGCTCCGCCTCGCCGGCGATGAGCTCCTCGTCGAGCGGCTTCGCGAAGCGGGCGTCGACGACGGAGGCGGCGATGCCCTCCTTCGCGAGCGCCTCGGCCGCGCCGAGCGCGGGGCGGACGGTCGCGCCGAGCGCGACGATGCACACGTCCGGCTTCCCGGCCACCGCGCGGGCGAGCCGGCCCTTCCCGATGGGCAGCACCTGCGGCGGCTCGAGCGCGACGCCCTCGCCCGCGCCGCGGGGGAAGCGGAACGCCGCGGGGCCGTCGTGGTGGAGCGCGGTGTGGAGCATGTGCCGGAGCTCGTTCTCGTCCGAGGGCGCCATCACCACGAGGTTCGGCACGCAGCGCAGGTACGCGACGTCGAACGCGCCCTGGTGCGTCTTGCCGTCGGCGCCGACGAGGCCGCCGCGGTCGAGCGCGAACGTCACCGGCAGCCGCTGCAGGGCCACGTCGTGGATGATCTCGTCGTAGGCGCGCTGGAGGAAGGTGGAGTAGATGGCGACGACCGGGCGGACGCCCTCGCAGGCGAGGCCGGCGGCGAAGGTCACGGCGTGCTGCTCCGCGATGCCGACGTCGTAGGTGCGCTCCGGGAAGCGCGCCTTCGCCTTGATGAGGCCCGTGCCCTCGAGCATCGCGGCGGTGATCGCCACGACGCGCGGATCCCGCTCCATCTCCTCGCAGAGCGCCTCGGCGAAGAGGTCCGTGTACGCCTTCGCCGACGCCTTCTTCACGGGCTTGCCGGTCGCGACGTCGAAGAACGAGAGGCCGTGCCCGCGGGTCGCCTTGTCCGACTCGGCGGGCTGGTAGCCCTTGCCCTTCGTGGTGATGGCGTGGAGCAGCACCGGGCCGTCGAAGATCGCGAGCTTCTGGAAGGTCTCGACGAGGCCCCGCACGTCGTGCCCGTCCACCGGGCCGACGTAGTGGAAGCCGAGCCCCTCGAAGAGGATGCCCGGCGTGACGAGCGCCTTCGTCGCGTTGATCCCGTGGCGGATCATGTCGATCGCCTCGGGCCCCTTGGGCACCTGGGAGAGGAAGTCCTTCACCGCGCGGCGCCAGCGGTTGTACGTGCGCGAGGCGAACTTCTTCGAGAACCACTCGGACAGCGCGCCCACGTTGGGCGAGATCGACATCTCGTTGTCGTTCAGCACGACGAGGAGGTTGCGGCCGAGGTAGCCGGCCTGGTTCAGCCCCTCGAACGCGACGCCGCCCGTCATGGCGCCGTCGCCGACCACCGCCACGACCTTGCCGGGCGCGCCGGAGAGCCGCTTCGCCTCGAGCATGCCGAGCGCGGCGCTGATGGCGGTGGAGGCGTGCCCGACGCCGAACGCGTCGTGCTCGGACTCGTGCCGCTCGGGGAAGCCCGCGAGGCCGCCCTCGGTGCGGATGGTGCGGAACCGCTCGCGCCGGCCGGTGAGCAGCTTGTGCGCGTAGGCCTGGTGGCCGACGTCCCACACGAGCTTGTCGGTCGGCGACGCGTACACGTAGTGCAGCGCGACGTTGAGCTCGACGGCGCCGAGCGACGAGCCGAGGTGCCCGCCGTTCTTCGCGCAGGTCTGGATGATCTCCTCGCGGAGCTCGTCGCACAGGCGCGGCAGATCGTCGACCGGCAGGCGCTTCAGGTCGGACGGCGAGTCGATGCTGTCGAGCAAGCGGCTCATTCGTGGAACCTCCGTTCTCGGGTCCTGCTACTTCTTGCGCGAGAGCACGTAGCGCGCCACCGCGCGGAGCGGCTCGGCGGGCGGTCCGAGCGGGGCGAGCGCGGCGAGCGCCTCGTGGAGGAGCGCCTCCGCGCGGCGGCGCGCCTCCGGGATCCCAACCAGGCCCGGAAGCGTGGACTTCCCGGCCTCGGCGTCCTTGCCGGCCCGTTTCCCCAGCGTCTGGGTGTCGGCGGTGAGATCGAGGAGGTCGTCCGCGATCTGGAAGGCGAGCCCGAGCTTGAGTCCGATGGGGTAGACGCGGTCGATGGGGGCGCCGCCGCACGCCGCGCCGCCGGCGACGGCGCTCGCGAGCAGCGCCCCGGTCTTGGTGCGCATGAGCTCGAGGATCTCGGGCTCCGCGAGGCGCGCGTGCTCGCCCTCGATGTCGCGCGCCTGCCCCTCGACCATGAGGTAAGCGTTGTCGGCGAGCAGGCGGGCGAGGGCCGCGGCGCCCGGCTGCGGCGCGGCGAGGAGGTGCCCGAACGCGAGGGATTGCAGCGCGTCGCCCACGAGCACCGCGGTCGCCTCGTCGAACGCCTTGTGGACCGTGGGGCGGCCACGGCGGAGGTCGTCGTCGTCCATCGCGGGCAGGTCGTCGTGGACGAGGGAGTAGGTGTGGATCGCCTCGAGCGCGACCGCGAAGCGCATCGCGAGCGAGCCGTCGGAGGCGTCGCCGCCGTGCGCCTCGCACGCGGCGAGGACGAGCGCCGGGCGGAGCCGCTTCCCGCCGCCGAGGAGCGCGTAGCGGACGGCGTCGAGCAGCCGGCCCGGCCCCTGGCCGCGCCGCGCCTCCACGAGCGCCACGAGGTGGGGCTCGAGGCGGGCGGAGACCTGTCGGAGGTAGGCCTGGATGTCGAGGTCTTCGGCCACGGCGGAGCCCTTGTAGCACAAGGCAGCCCGGGCGCTCACGCCACCGGCGGAGCCGCCGCCAACCGGGTTCACGCCGGGGTGGGGACCGCCCCGGCGCGCCGGTCGAGGATCTCCCGGATGCGCGTGATGAGCCGGTCCATGTCGAGGGGCTTCGGGAAGTAGTCGACGGCGCCCGCCTCGATGCCGCTGCGCTCGTCCTCGACGCTCTTGCGCGCCGAGATGAAGATGACGGGGATGTCACCGAAGGTGGGGTTCTTCTTGATGGCGCGGCACAGCTCGAAGCCGTCGATCCAGCTCATCATCACGTCGAGCAGGATGACGTCCGGGCGATCCACGTGCATCGCCGAGATGAGCCTGAGCCCGTTCGCCGCCTGGCCGACGTCGAACCCCTCGAGCTCGAGCGCGAGGGTGAGCATCTCCCGCGTGTCGCGGTCGTCGTCGACGATGATGACCTTCGGCTTCTTCATGCGCTCTTGGGCCGGCATCGGTCGTCAAGATCCTCGGCCGGCCTCGGGCTCGAACGGCACCGCCTCCTCGTCGCCGTCGGCGTCGCGCACGAGCAGCTCGACCCTGCGCTCCGCGTCGTCGAGCTTGCGGGACGCGTCCTTCGCGAGCCGCACGCCCTCGGCGAACTTCTCGATCGACTGCTCCAGCGTGAGCTGGCCGGACTCGAGCTCGGCGACGACGCGCTCGAGCCGCGTGACGAGCGCGTCGTAGGACTCCTCTGCCACCGACTGCTCCTGCCGCTCGCTCGCCTGGCTCACGCGACCTCCGAGTCCACCTACTTAACGACGCCGCGAAAGGGGGTCAACGGCCGCCCCGCCGGAGCCGCCGGCGTCGCCCTCCCGCGCGGGCGCCGCGCGCCCCGGCAGCGGGTCGTCCCCTGCATCCCTGCGGGTGACCTGCGCGTCGAGCCAGCCCTCTCCGAGGACGATCCTCAGCGCCTCGCCCTCGGACGCCTGCGAGCTCCGGGCCACCACGTGGCCCTCGCGGAGCACGAGCGAGAAGCCGCGCGACAGGAGCTTCGCCACGTTCGACGGCCCGAGGCGCGCCTCGAGCCGCTGGAGCCGGAGCGCCTCGCGGCGGAAGGTGGCCGCCTGCCACGCGCCCAGGCGGCGCGTGCTCGCCTCCATGCGCGCCCGGATCTCGCGCACGCGGCGGCGCGGCTCCTGGCGGCCGAGGCGGGCGCGGAGCGGCTCGAGCCGCGCGCGCTCCGAGCGGATCGGCGCCCGCACGTGGCCCAGCGCCTCGCGGAGCAGATCCTCGACGCGGTGGCGCTCGCGCGAGAGGAGGTGCGCCGGATCGGCGAGCTCGGCGTGCAAGGCGCGCAGCTCGCCGCGCCGGAGCTCCAGCGCGCCCCGCGCGGTGCGGTCGAGGCGGGCGCGGAGCGCCGCCACGCGCGCCGCGAGCTCGTCCCGCACCGGGGCCACGAGCTGGGCGGCGTGGGTGGGGGTCGCGGCGCGGACGTCCGCCACGAGATCCGCCACCGTGACGTCCACCTCGTGACCGACCGCCGAGACCACCGGGACCGGGCAGGCGGCGATGGCGCGCGCCAGCCGCTCGTCGTTGAACGCGCCGAGCTCCTCCTGCGAGCCGCCGCCGCGCGTCACGACGATCACGTCCACGCCGGCGCGGCACAGCGCGCGCACGGCCGAGACCACCGTCGACGCGGCGCCGTCCCCCTGGACCCGGCACGGCGCCACCAGGACGGAGAGCGAGGGGAAGCGGCCGTGGAGCACGCGGAGGAAGTCGCGGACCGCGGCGCCCGTGGGGCTCGTGGCGACGCCGATCCGCCGGGGCACGAAGGGCAGCGGCCGCTTGCGCGCGGGGTCGAGGAGGCCGTCCGCCTGGAGCCGCTCCTTCACCTGCTGGAGCAGCAGCGCCGCCGCGCCGGCGCCGCGCGGCTCGAGCTCCTGCACGATGAGCTGGTACTTGCCGTGCGGCGCGTAGATCTCGACGAAGCCGCGGGCGATCACCTCCTGCCCCTCGGCGAGCTGGAACTTCACCCGGCGCGCCTGCGACGACCAGACGACCGCGCCGATGAGGCCGTCGGCGTCCTTGAGCGAGAAGTAGACGTGCCCGCTCGACTGGCGGCGCAGGTTCGCCACCTCCCCGGCGACCCAGACGTCGCGGAACTTCGGCTCGACCGCGTTCTTGAGCGCGCGGGTGAGCTCGCCGACGGACCACGGGCGCGGCAGCTCCCGCGGCGCGAACAGGTCCCCGGTGGTCCCGGGCTCGGGGCGGCGGGGCGGCCTCATCGCCGCCCTCCCGCCCGGGCGGGGAGCGGCCGGAGCGGGCGCGCCCGGCGGATCCGGGGCGCCGCGCCGCTCGCCTCGCCGGCGGCGCGGACCGAGCCGAGCCGGACGAGCAGCTCGAGCAGCTCGGGGACGTCGCGCTGCTCGCGGATCCTCCACGGGGCGAGCGACGGCCCCCCGCCGACGTGCACGCCGAACACGAGCGGCGGCCCGACCGCGAAGGCGTCCTCGTCCGTGACGTCGTCGCCCGCGTAGAGCGCGGCGGTGCAGCCGAGCCGCGTGACGAGCGCGCGCACCGCGTCGCCCTTCGACGGGAAGTCGTGCGGCAGGACGTTCAGGACCTTCTTCCCAGGGATGAGGCGGGTCCCCTCGAGCTGGTTCGCGGCTTCGTAGACGGCGCGCTCGGAGGCGCGCCACGTCCGCGCGAGGCCGTAGTGGATCGCGAGCGTGGAGCGCTTGTCCTCGAAGTGGATGCCGGGCACGCCCGCCAGGGCGACCTCGAGCCGGCGCCGCCAGCCGCGCACGCTGCGCAGGACGCGCTCCGGCACGGCGATGGGCCGCCCGAGCTCGAAGCCATGGTTGCCGACCACGAGGGGGACCGCTGGACCCACGAAGCGCGCCACGTCGCGCCAGGCGCGGCCGGACACGACCGCGACGGGGTAGCTCCGCCCGAGCCGCTGGAGCAGGCGGCGGGTCGTCCGGTCCATGCGCGCCCCGTGGGGATCCCGCACGACCGGGGCGAGCACGCCGTCGTAGTCGAAGGCGAGGAGGACCTTCGCCGGCGTGTGCTCGCCGACGAAGCGCGCCAGCGCGGCGCGGTGGCGCGGGTGGAGGAGATCCTTCATCGGCCGGGACTGATGAGCATAACATTCGTCCCGGGGGGACACACACGACGTGCCCTCCCGGATCGGAGGTCGGCCGCGGTCCCGCGGCGGCGCAGGGGACCCCGGCGAGCAGGGGTGGGTCCCCGACGACGGCGGCCAGCCGCCGGCGGGGCGGGGGCGCAGCCCCCGTTCGAACATGCCTGGACGACAGCGTGATTCGCGTCACCGAAGGTGATCGCGAATCACGAGCCGTCGTTCAGGCGGCGGGCCGGCTCGCGTGGAGCCCCGCGCGGACCACGTCCGCGAGCGCCGCGACGAAGTCGGGGCGGACGCCGAGCGCCGGCACGCGGAGGTAGGCCGTCGCGCCGCCCTCGGCCGCCGCCTGCCTGGCGAGGATGTCGAGGTCGTAGAGCGTCTCGAGGTGCTCCGACACGAACGCGATCGGCACCGTCACGATCGCGCGCCCGCGCGTGTTCCCCCGGAGGAACTCGACGGTGTCGGGACCGAGCCACTTCGCGGGCCCCACCCGGCTCTGGTAGGTGACCCGGAACTCCGCGGCGCCCGCGCGCCGGGCGGTCTCGCGGGCCGAGTGCTCGATGTACCCGGGGTACGGGTCGCCCCTGCGCACCTGGCTCATCGGGAGCCCGTGCGCGCTGAACACGACGAGCGCGGTCTCGCGCGCCGCGGCGGGGAGCTCGCCGAGCGTCTCGCGCAGCGCGGCCGCCGAGGCGTCGAGGTAGCCCTCGTGATCGTGCCAGGTGCAGATCTCGGCGAGCGGCAGGTGCTTCGGCCAGAGGCGCCGGAGCTCGACGAGCGAGCTCTTCGTGGTCGCGTTGGCGTACTGCGGGTAGAGCGGGAGCGCGACGGCGCGGGTGGCCCCGGCGGCGATCGCCTCGCGGACGCCCTCCTCGGTGTTCGGGTGGCCGCAGCGCATCGCGAGGTGGCACGACCAGCCGGGGCCGAGGACGCCCTCGAGCGCGCGCGCCTGCCGTTCGGTCCCCTCGACGATGGGCGACTTGCCGCCGATGAGCGCGTACTTCTCGGCGGAG
Organism: Anaeromyxobacter sp. SG17; assembly: GCF_022690695.1. Lineage (NCBI taxonomy): Bacteria > Pseudomonadati > Myxococcota > Myxococcia > Myxococcales > Anaeromyxobacteraceae > Anaeromyxobacter > Anaeromyxobacter sp. SG17. The sequence goes on along the minus strand of NZ_JALCYX010000066.1, from coordinate 12,244 downwards.
GACGGGGCGCGCAGCCGGGAGATGAGCCGCGCCACGAGCGGCCGCAGCGGGCCGAACGGCGCGGAGATGAGGAGCGGATCCGAGAAGAGCTCGTAGAGGTACGGCTCGACCTCCTCGAGCGTCCTCGGCCCGCCGAGGTTCATGAGGAAGACGGCGGTGCGCTCCATCTAGACCGTCCGCGAGAACGTGGGCTTCTTCTCGCCGGCGTGCTTGCCGAGGTACGCGTCGAACAGCATGGCGACGTTGCGCACGAGGAGCTGGCCGAGCGGGGTCACCCGGAGCAGATCGCCGTCGAAGGTCACGAGCCCGTCGCCCTCGAGCTCGGCCACGCCCTTCGAGAGGTCCGCCTCGATCGCCTTCCGCGCGGCCGGCCCGAACTTCTCGGCGACCTCGCGCAGGTCGAGCCTGAGGAGGCACATGACCCGGTTGATGACGAAGCGCCGCATGACGTCGTCGTCCGTCACCGAGGCGCCGCGCTCGACGGGGATGATGCCCTGCGCGACCTTGTCGCCCCAGTCCTTCAGCTTGTGGGCGTTCTGGGCGTACGCGCCGCCGATGTCCGAGATGGACGTCATCCCGAACGCGACCGTGTCCGCCGCCGGCCGGACCGTGTACCCCTGGAAGTTCCGGTACAGGTAGCCGGCGTCCTGCGCGCGCGCGAGCTCGTCCGACTCGAGCGCGAAGTGGTCGAGGCCGATGAGGCGGTAGCCGCCCGAGGTGAACGCCTCCACCGCCTGCAGGAACAGCTCGACGCGCTGCTCCGTCTTCGGGAGCGCCTCCTGCGGCAGGAGCCGCTGGTGCGGCTTCGACCACGGGACGTACGCGAAGCCGAACACCGCCATGCGGTCCGGGTGGATCTTCAGGATGAGGTCGAGCGTCTTCTGCCAGGTGTCCCGCGACTGGAACGGCAGCCCGTAGATGAGGTCGAGGTTCACCCCGTGGAAGCCGTTGTCGCGGGCCGCCTGCACGAGCTCGGCGGTCTCCTTGAAGCCCTGGATGCGGCCCACCGTCTCCTGGACCTGCGGATCGAAGTCCTGCACGCCCATCGAGATGCGGTTGAAGCCGAGCTTCGCGAGCGTCTCGATCTGGGAGCGGGTGGTGATCGCCGGGTCGATCTCGATCGCCATCTCGCCGTCCTTGGCGAAGTCGAAGTGGCGCGCGAGGAGCGCGTGGCACTGCTCGAGCTGGCGCTCGTCGAGGAAGGTCGGCGTCCCGCCGCCCCAGTGGAGCTGCGTCACGCTGCGGCGCCGGGGCAGCCGCTTCGCCACGAGCTCGACCTCCTTCTCGAGGAGCTCGAGGTACGACTCGGCGCGCGTGCGGTCGTGGGTCGCGATGACGTTGCACCCGCAGAAGCGGCACATCTCGCGGCAGAACGGGAGGTGGACGTAGATCGAGAGCGGCCCGCCCTGCGCATCGGCACGCGCGAGGTGCTCCTCGTAGTCCTTCGGCCCGAAGGTGTCCGACCACTCCGGCGCGGTCGGGTAGCTCGTGTAGCGCGGGCCGGGACGGTCGTACTTCTTGATGAGCTCCCAGGACGGGATCTGGATCACGTCTTCCTCACTTCCAGGCGAAGGCGTGGACCGCGTCCACTACCGCCTTCACGGTCTCGGTCGGCGTGCCGGGCTGGATCCCGTGGCCGAGGTTGAAGATGTAGCCGGGCTCCCGGCCCGCCGCCCGCACGATGGAGAGCGCGCGCTCCACGGCGACCTCCTTCGGCCCGAGCAGGAGGGTGGAGTCGAGGTTGCCCTGGATGGCGACGCCGGGAGCGCGGCGGCGCGCCTCGTCGATGGGGATGCGCCAGTCCACGGAGACGACGTCGTAGCCGAGCTTGGAGATCGGCTCGAGGTGGGAGCTCGTGCCCGTCGAGAAGAAGATCGCCGGCACGCCGGTGCGCTTCACGGCCTCGGCGATGCGCGCGAGGTACGGGAACGCGAACTCCTCGAGGTCCGCGCGATCGAGCTCGCCGAGCCAGCTCTCGAAGATCTGCGCGGCCTGCGCTCCGGCCGCGATCTGCTCCTCGATCTGCACGATGGCCGCGCGGGTGAGCTTCTCGAAGAGCGCGTGCGCCGTGCGGGGCTCGGCGTACAGCATCGTCTTCAGGCGGGTGAAGCCCTGGCTTCCGCCCTCGACCGCGTAGCTCGCGACGGTGAACGGACCGCCCACGAAGCCGATGAGGGGGACGCGGTCGCGCAGCGCGGCGCGGATGGCGCGCACGCCGTCGAGGACGTACGGCAGGTCCTTCTTCGGCTCGGGGACGCGCAGGGCGTCCACGTCGGCGCGCGTGCGGACGGGGTTCGCGATCTTGGGGCCGCCGTCGCCCTTGCCCTTCTCGCCCTTCTCGAACGTGAGGTCGAGCCCCATCGCCGGCAGGTGGACGAGGATGTCGGAGAACAGGATCGCCGCGTCGAACCCGAACTCGTCGATCGGCGCCACGGTCACCTGGGCGATGAGCTCCGGCGAGCGGCACAGCTCGAGGAAGCCCACCTTCTCGCGGACGGCGCGGTAGGAGGGCTGGTACCGGCCGGCCTGGCGCATCATCCAGACGGGCACGCGGTCGACGGGCTGCTTCCGGCAGGCGGCGAGGAATCGCTGGGTCATGGGGGGCGCCATCTTATTCGACTTCCAGCGTCCGGAACACGGGCGAGACGCCGCGTTGTTCCCGCAAGGATTGCGTCTCCGTGCTCCCGCCGCGCTGCGGCAGCGGCGTCAGCGGCGCAGGACGGCGAACGCCACGAGCACGGCGCCGAGGGCGACCATCGCGAGCCCGTACACGACGAGCATCGCGCCGGCCGTGCGGGCGCCCGCGCCGACGACCTCGCGGCCGTGCACGACGACGCGCTGGCGCCGGAGCGCGGCGAGCCCCTTCGCGGCGACGAAGAGACCGGGGACGGCGAGGAGGGCGGCGGCGAGGGCGAGGAGGGCGCGGGCCATGGGGGCTCTCAGGGGGCGAGCGCGGCGACGGCGCGCGCCGCGGAGACGGTAGCGACCCGGACCGACTTGCGCCGGCCGGCCTCGCCGCGGAGGACGGACACGTCCTGCTTGCGGACCGAGAGCGCGCCGGCGAGGAACTCGACGAGGGCGGCGTTCGCCTCCCCGTCCACCGGCGGCGCCGCGAGCTGGATCTTGAGCCGGCCGTCGTGCTCCCCGACCACGCGGGTGCGCGACGCGCGCGGCTGGACGAGGAGCTCGAGCACCACCCCGCCCGCCTCGTCGCGCGCCCAGCTCACCCCTTGAGCCCCATGAGCACGAGCCTGGCCTTGTCCGCGCGCGCGACCATCCGCTCGAGATCCATCACGAGCGTGGCGCCCGCCTCCACCGCGAGCACCCGGCCGCCCGCCTCGCGCAGGGTCTCGAGCGTGTCGGGGCCGACCGCCGGGAGGTCGAAGCGGCGATCCTGCCCGGGCTTCACCGCCTTCGCGACGACGAACCCGCCGGAGCGGGCGAGCTCTCCGCCGCGCCGGATGCACGCGTCCGTGCCCTCGAGCGCCTCGACCGCGAGCGCCACCCGGTCCTTCACGACCACCGTCTGACCGAGGTCGAGCCGCCCGATGCCGCGCGCGAGCTCGATCCCGTAGGCGGCGTCCGCGCGCTCGTCGTCGGTCGGCTGGTGCCTGCCCAGCACGCCCTCGGGCGCGAGCCGGTCCTGCAGGAACGGCGTGGGATCGGTGATGGGCACCCCCTCCTCGTCGAGGAAGCGCGCCATCGCGCGGAGCAGGTTGTCGTCGGACCGGATGCCCACGCGCGCGAGGACGCGGAGGCCCGTCGCGTCGAGCATCGCGTCGGTGAAGAAGCGCTTCTTCGTGATGGCGCCGAGCATCACGCTCTGCGTCGCGCCGCCCGCGCGGAGCGCGTCGAGGATGTGCCCGATCTGCCCGAGCTTCACCCAGGTGAGCGCGTCCACCGCGCCCTCGAGCGCGGGGTCGGTCTCGTTCCGGTGCGCGACGGCCACGACGCGGTGCCCGGCGCGGCGGGCGCTCTCCGCGAACAGGATCGGGAAGCGCCCGCCCCCCGCGATGAGGCCGATGGTCGCCATCGCTTAAACGGGGGCTGCGCCCCCGCCCCGCCGAGCGGAGCTCGTCGGGGCCCCACCCTGGCTCGCCGGGTCCCGTGCGCCATCGCGCGCGGCTTCGCCGCTATCGCGGTGGCGCCCCGGCGGACTCGCTTCGCTCGTCGAGTGTTTACGAGTCATGATCGATCAGCGCGTGATGCCGCGCTGCGTCCCCTTGAGGAAGCGGACGAAGTGCGCGACGTCCTCGTACATCCCGAGCTCCGCCTCGACCTGCGCGATCGCCTCGGCGAGCCCCAGGTTGGAGCGGAACACGATCTTGTAGGCCTGCTTCACCTGCCCGATGCGCTCCTCGCTGATCCCCGCGCGCTGCATGCCGACCGCGTTCAGGCCGGCGAGCTCGGCGCGCGGGCCCGCCACCGTGCAGAACGGCGCCACGTCCATGGTGACGCCGGTGAGGCCCGAGACGAACGCGAGCCGGCCGATGCGGCAGAACTGGTGCGCCGCGGCGAGGCCGCTCACGTGGACGTGGTCCTCGAGGACGACGTGCCCGGCGAGCGCGACCGAGTTCGCGATGATCGCGCCGTCGCCCACGTCGCAGTCGTGCCCGACGTGGCTGTTCGCCATGAACAGGCAGCCCGAGCCGATGCGCGTGACGCCGCCGCCCTGCAGCGTGCCGGTGCTGATGGTCACGCCCTCGCGGAACGTGTTCCGGTCGCCGACCACGAGCTCGGTCGGCTCGCCCCGGTACTTGAGGTCCTGCGGCACCTCGCCCACGACGGCGTGCGGGAAGACCCGGTTCGCCTCGCCGAGCGTGGTGCGCCCCGCCACGACCGCGTGCGCGCCGATCACCGTGCGCGCGCCGATGCGGACGTGGGGCCCGATGACCGCGTAGGGGCCGATCTGGGCGGACGGATCGACCTCGGCGCCCGGCTCGAGGACGGCGGTGGGGTGGATGGACATGCTCGGTGCTCCTGTCAGCTCGCGACCTCGCGGTCGGCGAACATCGCCATGAACTCGGCCTCGGCGACGGTCTGCCCGTCCACGATCGCGGTCCCCTTCTCCTTCCAGACCGCGCCCTTCTGCTTCGTCACCTCGACGTGCAGCTCGAGCCTGTCCCCCGGGACCACCGGCCGGCGGAACCTCGCCCCGTCGATCCCCATCAGATAGGTGATCTTCGAGGCGGTCTGGTCGGCCGGCAGCGACTTCAGCGCGAGGAGCGCGCCGGCCTGCGCGAGGGCCTCCAGGATGAGCACCCCCGGCATCACCGGGTGGCCCGGGAAGTGTCCCACGAAGAACGGCTCGTTCATCGTCACCGACTTCCAGGCGACGAGGCGCACGTTCGGCTCCACGAGGACCACCCGGTCCACGAGGAGGAAGGGCGGGCGGTGCGGCAGGAGCTGCTGGATGGCCTCGATGTCCATCACGACCGGCGCGCGCTCGGCGCTCATGGCTTCTTCTCCCCGGCGGCGCGAAGCCGCTCGAGCTCACGGCGGAGCTCCTTCACCTCGCGGCGGAGCTCCGGGAGCGTCCGCAGGGCCGCCTGCGTGCGCAGCCAGTCGGCGTGCGGCTGCGACGGCGACCCGCTCACCGTCTCGCCCGGCGCGAGGTCGGTCATGACGCCGGCCTGGGCGCCCATCTTGGCGCCGTCGCCGATGCTGAGGTGGCCGACGATCCCGGCCTGCCCGGCGGCGACGACGCCCATCCCGAGCTTCGTCGAGCCGGCGATGCCGACCTGCGAGACGATGAGGCAGAGCGGCCCGAGCTCCACGTTGTGGGCGATCTGGACGAGGTTGTCGATCTTGGACCCACGCCCCACGCGCGTCGCGCCGAGCGTCGCCCGGTCGAGGCAGGTGTTGGCGCCGATCTCGACGTCGTCCTCCACGATCACGATGCCGATCTGCGGCACCTTGAAGTGGCGCGGCCCGTGGCCCTCGCCGTCGGGATCGAAGGCGAACCCGAACCCGTCCGACCCGATGACGCAGCCCGGCTGCAGGATCACGCGGTTGCCGATGCGGCAGCGCTCCCGCACGACGACGTTCGGGTAGAGCAGGCAGTCCTCGCCGACGCGGGCGCCCTCGCAGACGTGCACGCCGGGGTAGACGATCGTGCGCGCGCCGATCTCGGCGTCGGGGCCGACCGAGGCGAGCGGCATCACCTGCGCGCTCGGGTGGACCCGGGCGCTCGGGTGGATCGCCGCCTCCGGCGCGATCTCCGGCGCGGGCTCGCGGGGAGGATGGAACAGGGTCGAGATCTTCGCGAACGCGAGGTAGGCGTTCGGCGCCCGGAGCACCGTGCGCCCGGCGGGCACCTCTGCGTCCGGCTCGACCACGACCGCGCCGGCGCGCGAGGCCTCGAAGGCCTGGCGGTACTTCCGGTTGGAGAAGAAGGAGACGTGGTGCGGGCCGGCGTCCTCGAGCGGCGCGACCCCCTCGCACGTCAGGGTGCCGTCGCCGACGACCTCGCCGCCGACGCGCGCGGCGAGCTCCGCGAGCGTGAACGTCACGTCCGCCTCACTTCTTCCCGGCGGGGGCCGCGGCCGGCTTCCCGGCGGGCTTCGCCTCGGCCGGCTTCTTCGCGGCGCCGCCCGGGAACTTCGCGTTGTACTTGCGGATGAGCTCGTTCGTGAGGTCGAGGGCGGGCAGCGCGAACACGATGCCGGAGTCGCTGCGCTCGAGGACCATCGTGAAGCCGTCGGCCTCCGCGATCTCGCGGGTGATGTTCGCCATCTTGTCGAAGATGCCGCGCGTCACCTCGCGCTCGCGCTCGGAGAGGTCCTTCTGGAGCTGGCCCCAGAACTGCTGCAGCTCGTTCGCCTTGCGGTCGAGCTCCGCGGCCTTGTCGCGCCGCGCCTGCTCGGCCATGACCACGGACTGCTTCTCGAACTCCTGGCGGAGCTTGTCGAACTCGACCTTCCTCGCGTCGAGCTGCTTCTGCTTCTCGTCGAAGTCGCGCTTCAGGGTGGCCTTGGCGGACTTGCCCTCGTCGATCTCGTTGAGCGCGCGCTGCAGGTCGACGAAGCCGATCTTGGGCTCGACGGCGTGGGCGGCCGAGGCCGCGAGGAGGGCGAGGACGGCGGTGAGGCGGAGGGCGTGACGCATGGGGGCTCCTTGGCGACCGGCGATCAGAAGAAGTTGCCGATCGTGAACTGGAAGTCGAGGGCCTGATCGATGTACGCGCCGCCGTTCTCCGGGGCCTCGCGCCGGCGGTCGAGCGGGATGCCCCACTCGAACCGGAGCGGGCCGATCGGGCTCTGCCAGCGGAAGCCGAAGCCGACGGACTTGTAGAGCGACAGCGGGACGGCGGGGTCGGAGAACTTGCCGGGCGCGAACGCGTTGCCCCAGTCGCTGAAGAGGACGCCGCGGACGCCGACCGCCTTGAACAGCGGGAACTCGAGCTCGAGGTTCAGCACCGCCTGCTTGTCGCCGCCGATGTAGAGGGCGCCGCGCCGCGCGCTCGGGTCGAGCCAGGTCGGGACGTACTCGACGGGCGAGATGGACAGGTACCGGTAGCCGCGGACCGAGTTGATGCCGCCGACGAAGTAGCGCTCGGAGATGGGGACGCGGTGCTCGGAGTCCCAGTCGCGGATGTAGCCGAGCGAGAGCTTCGCCCGGCCGATGAGGCCCAGCCAGACCGGGTGGTAGGCGCGGGCGTCGAGGGCGTAGCGGGTGAAGAGGTTCACCTTCCCGAACAGTGACTCGGGCGCGAGGACCGGGGGGGCGACCTCCGCGCTTCCCGAGAGGAAGAGGCCGCGCGTCGGGAAGAGCCGGTTGTCGCGGCGGTCCCACTGCAGCGACAGGCGCAGCGCGCTCGTCGTGCCGGACTTGAACTGCTGGCTCGCGGCGACCGCGGCGAGGCCGGACGCGGTCACGTCCACGCGCTCGTTCGTGTACGTCGCGAAGAGCCGCATGTCCTCGAGGTTGCGCGCGAAGGACCACCAGGGCGCGAGGCCGTTCAGCTCGTAGCCCCACGTCATGGACCCGCCGATCGCCCGGCGCGTGAAGGTCGTGTAGATGCCCTCCGTGGCGTAGAGGTCGAAGGCGAAGGTCCACTTGGTGTCGAGGAAGTACGGCTCGACGAACTGGATCTGGCCGAGCTGGCGGATCGACGACCACTGCACCTGCAGCGAGAGCGTCTGTCCCCATCCGAAGAAGTTGTTCTGCGAGATCTGCCCGGTGAGGATGAAGTTCTCGTACGAGGAGAAGCCGGCGCCGATCTGGAAGGTCCCGGTGGCCCGCTCCTTCACCTCGACGACCGCGACGATCGTGTCCTCGGAGCTGCCCTGCTTCGTGGTGATCTCGACCGTCTCGAAGAAGCCGAGCGCGTTCACGCGCTGCTTCGACTGGCGCAGGCCGGTGCCCGAGTACAGCTCGCCCTCGTAGATCCGGAGCTCGCGGCGGATCACCTTGTCGCGGGTCTTGTCGTTGCCGATGACGTCGATCCGCTCGAAGCGGACCTTCGGCCCCGGCTGGATCTCGTAGGTGAGGTCGAGCGTGCGGGTCTTGGGATCGGTCGCGGTGAGGGGCGTGACGTTGGCGTACGCGTGGCCCAGGTCGCGGTAGACGTCGCCCACCGCGAACAGGTCCTGCTGGATCTTGCTCCGCGAGAAGATCTCGCCCGCCTTGGCGCGCACGATGCGGCGCAGGAGGGGCTCGCGGTCTAGGAGCTGGCCGGTGAAGGCGATCTTGCCGATCCGGTACTGCTCGCCCTCCTCGACCGGGATGGTGATGTGCAGGAACCGCTTGTCGGGCGAGAGCGCGACCGACGGGTTCCCGACCTTCACGTTCACGTAGCCGCGGTCGAGGTAGACGGCCTGGATGCCCTGGAGGTCGTGCTGGAAGGCCTCCTCGCGGTACGTGCCGAGCGAGCTCAGGAAGGAGAGGTAGCCGCCGGGCCGCGTCTGCATCACCCCGAGGAGATCCGCGTCCGGGACGTGCGCGTTCCCGATGAACCGCACCTCCTTCACCTGGACCTTCGCGCGCTCGTCGATGACGTAGACGACGTCGACCTGGTTGTCGGGCCGCTCGTCGAGCCGGTAGGTGACCTCCGCGAGGTAGTAGCCCTTCTCCGCGTACTTCTCCTTGATCTTCTTCACGTCCTTCCGGACGGCGACGAGATCGAGGATCGCGAACGGCTTCAGCTCGACGGTGTCCTTGAGATCGTCCTTCGAGAGCGCGTGGTTGCCCTCGATGCGCGCCTCGTGGACGGTGGGCCGCTCCGTGACGCGGTAGACGAGGACGGGCGCGCCGGCCGGCCCCTGCAGCTCGACGACGACGTCGGAGAAGAACCCGAGCTTCATCACCGCCCGGATGTCCTTCTGGACGCCGCGCGGATCGTAGGGCTGACCCTTGCGCTGGGTGATGGCGGCGCGGATCGCGTCGACCTCGACGCGCCGGTTCCCCTCGACGCGGACGTCGGCGAGCACCTCGCCCGCCCTCACCTCCGTCGAAGGAGACGCGGCCTGGGCCACGGCCCGGACAGGAACGAGGGCGGCACCGGCGGCGATGAGCAGCGCGGCGAGCGCGGCCGTGGGATCGGTCAGGCGCTTCACGGAGCCGCGGAATCTAAACCGATGCCCCGAAAAGCTCAAACGTCTTCCTTCCGGCCGCCGACGCGGCCCCCGGGAGCCGCCCGCCGGAGCGCTCACGCGAGCCGCCCCCGCTCCAGGCGAAGCCGGCGCGGCAGCGCCGCGGCGAGCCGCTCGTTGTGCGTGACGACCACCGCGGTGATCCCCATCCGCGCGTTGAGATCCGCGAGCAGGGTGTGGATGCCCTCGGCCGTCGCCGGATCGAGGTTGCCGGTCGGCTCGTCCGCGAGCAGGAGCCGCGGCCGGAGGCACAGCGCGCGCGCCAGGGCGACCCGTTGCTGCTCGCCGCCGGACAGCTCCCCGGGGTGGTGATCCACCCGCTCGGCGAGGCCGACCAGGGCGAGCATCTCCGCCGCCCGCCGCCGCGCCTCCGCCCGCGGCACGCGGCGGATGAGGGCCGGCATCATCGCGTTCTCGAGGGCGGTGAACTCGGGCAGCAGGTGGTGGCTCTGGAACACGAAGCCGACGGTCTCGTTGCGGAACGCGGCGAGGGCCTCCTCCCCGCGCTCGAAGGGATCCGCGCCGTCGAAGAGGATCCGCCCGCCGGTCGGCACGTCGAGGGTGCCGAGGAGGTGGAGGAACGTGCTCTTCCCGGCGCCGGAGGGCCCGGTGAGCGCGACGAGCTCGCCGGACCCGATCTCGAGGTCGATGCCGCGCAGCACCTCGAGCCGCCGGTCGCCCATCAGGTAGGTCTTGGTGAGCCCCTGGATCCGCACGAACGGGGAGGTCATCACTCGCTCCGGAGCCCGTCCACCGGGTTCAGGCGGGCGGCCTTCGTCGCCGGGTAGAGCGTCGCGAGGTACGACAGCGCGAGCGCGGCGAAGGCGACGAGCGCGAACTGCGAGGGATCGATCACCACGGGCAGGTTCGAGATGTAATAGACCTCGGGGTCGAGCGGGATGCCGACCTTGTCGATGAGCAGGCAGCTCCCGTAGCCGAGCAGCAGGCCGAAGGCGGTGCCCACCGCGCCGATGGTGACGCCCTCGGCCATGAAGATCTTCATCACGCTCGGCACCCCGGCGCCCATCGACTTGAGGACGCCGATCTCCTTGCGCTTCTCGAGGACGAGCATGACGAGCGTCGCGACGATGGTGAACGTCGCGACGAGCACGATGAAGCCGAGGATCACCGCCATCACGACCTTCTCGGTCTGCAGCGCCGAGAAGAGGCTGCGGTTGAGCTCGGTCCAGTCGCGCGCGCGGAAGGGCCAGCCGCCGAGCTCGAACACCACCCGGCCCATCACCGCCCGCGCCGCGTCCGGCTCGCGGACCTTCAGCTCGAACGCGGTGACCGCGTCGCCGGTGCCGAAGAACCTCTGGCCCTCGGCGAGGTCGACGTAGGCGAACTTGGAGTCGTACTCGAACATCCCGCTGTGGAAGATGGCCGCCACGCGGAACGGGCGGCTCTTCGGCTGCGGGCCGGCCGGGCCGAGATCGCCGAACGGCGAGACGACGTTCACCTGGTCGCCGACGAACACCCGGAGCGCCCGCGCGAGCTCGCGTCCCACGACGATGCCGGGCAGGGTCTTCCCGGCGCGGGGCGGGGCGCGCTGCTCGTCGGGGGACTCGGACTTGCCGGGCGGCGGGATGAGCTCCGGCTTCTCGAGCCAGCCGAGCTTCCCCTCCTCGATCGACTTCGGCAGCTCGGTCACGGTGCCCACCGAGCCGACGTCGATGCCCTTCACGATGGCGCCGGTGAGGTTCTGGCCGGCCGAGAGCATCACCTCGTTGTAGAGGATGGGCGTCGCGCCCACGACGCCCGGCACGTGGAGCACGCGCTCGCGCGTCGTCCGCCAGTCGGTGAGCTCGTTCTGGCCGTACGTGAGCAGCATGCCGTGCGCGTTCTGGCCGAGGATCTTGCTCTTGAGGTCGGCCTCGAAGCCGCTCATCACCGAGAGCACGACCGTGAGCGCCCACACCCCGATGGCCACCCCGCCGATCGAGATGAGCGTCATGAGGAGCGTCGCCGGCATGCGCGGGCGCACGAAGAGCTCGCCGCGCCGGTAGGCGCGCCGCTCCTTCGCGTCGCGCAGGAGGGACCAGACGAGCCCGAGCACGATGCCGGGCACGAGCCCGGTGACGACGAGGGCGAAGAGCGCGGCGAGCGTGCGCGGGCTGAGCCGCAGGTGGCTGCGCGCCACGAAGAGCTCGTACGAGAACGACGCGTCGAGGCGCCCGGTGCCGACCGCCAGGTACGCCAGCGTCGAGCCGATGAACACGGCGGTCGCCGCGAGGAGGCCCACGCCGAGGAGCCCGAGCACGAGCACGAGCTTCCCCTGCGCCTCGAGCGCCTGGAGCGCCGCGGAGCTCTCGCGCACCCCGGGCAGGAAGGCGACCAGCACCGCCACCCCGAGCGCCCAGAGCAGGAACGCGGCCGAGAGCTCGTAGAAGGCGATCCGCCGGCCGACCCAGGCGCCGGCCCCGCCGAGCGCGGCGCCGGCGAGCGCACCCGTGAGCGCGGCGAGGCCGATCGCGAGCGCGCCCGGGAGCGCGAGGCGGTCTCCGAAGAACGCGTGGGCGAGGGGCGCGACGGCGGCCGCGCCGAACAGGCCGGTGAGGACGAGGACGAAGGCCGGGACGGAGAACACCGGCGGGGCGGGGTGGCCGGCGCCGAGCGCGCCGCCGCGGGGGCCGGGGCCCTCCGCCGCGGGG
>NZ_JALCYX010000065.1:0-23668 GCF_022690695.1 Anaeromyxobacter sp. SG17 | reverse complement strand
CGCCGCACACCAAGTTCAAGGCCGAGGTGTACGTCCTGACGAAGGAGGAGGGTGGGCGCCACACGCCGTTCTTCAACGGCTACCGCCCGCAGTTCTACTTCCGCACGACGGACGTCACGGGTTCGGTGCAGCTCCCGGCGGGCGTCGAGATGGTGATGCCCGGCGACAACATCGCGATGGAGGTGGAGCTCATCACCCCGATCGCGATGGAGAAGGAGCTGCGCTTCGCGATTCGCGAGGGCGGCCGCACTGTCGGCGCGGGCGTCGTGGCCGAGGTCATCCAGTAGGTAGCACCACCGGCGAACGGCGGGGCCTCCGGTCCGCAGACGTTGCGGGCCGGCGCTCCGCGCCGCGCCGAGTGATGGAGAGAAGGCTTTCCGATGGCGACTCAGAAGATTCGGATCCGGCTCAAGGCCTACGACTACAAGCTGCTCGACCAGTCGGCCGGGGAGATCGTCGAGACCGCGAAGCGCACGGGCGCGAAGGTGGCGGGACCGATCCCGCTCCCCACCCGGATCAACAAGTTCACCGTTCTCCGCAGCCCGCACGTCGACAAGAAGTCGCGCGAGCAGTTCGAGATCCGCACGCACAAGCGGCTGCTCGACATCCTCGAGCCGACGCCTCAGACGCTCGACGCGCTCATGAAGCTCGACCTGTCGGCCGGCGTGGACGTGGAGATCAAGTAGTCGAGGACCCTATGGCCAAGTTCGACGTCTACGACCTCGACAAGAAGAAGGTGGGCGAGATCGAGCTCGCCGACGCCGTCTTCGCGGGCGAGGTGAACGAGCACCTCTTCTACGAGGTGGTGAAGGCGAAGCTCGCCTCCGATCGCTCGGGCACCCACGCCGTGAAGAACCGGTCCCTCGTGTCCGGCGGCGGCAAGAAGCCCTGGAAGCAGAAGCACACCGGCCGCGCCCGCCAGGGCTCGACCCGGGCGTCGCAGTGGGTGGGCGGCGGCAAGGCGATGGGGCCGAAGCCGCGCGACTACTCCTACGACGTGCCGAAGAAGGTCCGGAAGGCAGCCCTGCGCGCCGCGCTCGCGCTCCGCAGCCAGGAGCAGAAGCTCGTCATCGTGCAGGAGTGGAAGCCGGCGGAGCCGAAGACCTCCGCCGCGGCGAAGGTGCTCGCGAAGCTCGGCGCGAAGAAGGCGCTCGTCGTCGACGCGGCCGCGAACGCCTCGCTCGCGAGGAGCGTGCGCAACCTCGACGGCTCGGACTTCCTCGCCGCCGAGGGGCTCAACGTCTACGACATCCTGAAGCACGACGCGCTCGTGCTGACGGCCGAGACCGCGAAGAAGCTGGAGGCCAGCCTCTCATGAACCTCGCCATGCAGGACGTGGTGAAGCGTCCGCTCATCACCGAGAAGGCGGAGCAGGCCCGCGAGGCGTACCGCCAGTACGCCTTCGAGGTGCACCGGGACGCCACCAAGATCCAGGTGAAGCAGGCGGTGGAGAAGCTCTTCAACGTGCACGTCCTCGACGTGCGGACCGCCATCGCGCGCGGGAAGAACAAGCGCGTCGGCCGGAACGTCGGCCGCCGCCCCAACTGGAAGAAGGCCTTCGTGACCCTCAAGGAAGGCGAGACGATCGCCCTCTTCGAGGGGACGTAGAGGCGAGGGGACGGAGACCAACATGGCCCTCAAACAGTACAAGCCGACGAGCCCCGCCCGGCGGCTCATGACGGTGTCGGACTTCGCGGAGATCACGAAGTCCAAGCCGGAGAAGAAGCTCACGCAGCCCGTCCGCAAGTCGGGCGGCCGCAACGCGCACGGCCACATCACGACCCGCCACATCGGCGGCGGCCACAAGCGCCGCTACCGCGTGATCGACTGGCGGCGCGACAAGGACGGCGTGCCGGCCAAGGTCGCGGCGGTCGAGTACGACCCGAACCGCACGGCGCGCATCGCGCTCCTGCACTACGCCGACGGCGAGAAGCGCTACATCCTCGCGCCGGTGGGCGTGAACGTCGGGGACACGCTCGTCTCCGGCGAGACGGTCGACATCCGCCCGGGCAACGCGCTTCCGGTCAAGGCGATCCCGCTCGGCACGGTGCTCCACAACGTCGAGTCGCAGCCCGGCTCCGGCGGCAAGATGATCCGCTCCGCGGGCTCCTTCGGCCAGCTGATGGCGAAGGAGGGGCTGTACGCCCAGATCCGCATGCCCTCCGGCGAGGTCCGCAAGGTCCTCCAGGAGTGCCGCGCGACCATCGGCCAGCTCTCGAACGTCGAGAGCTCGAGCGTCAGGCTCGGCAAGGCGGGCAAGAGCCGCTGGCTGGGCAAGCGCCCGACCGTGCGCGGTCTCGCGATGAACCCGGTCGATCACCCGCACGGCGGCGGCGAGGGCAAGTCCGGCCAGGGCAACCCGCACCCGGTCTCGCCGTGGGGCCAGAAGACCAAGGGCCAGAAGACTCGCAATAACCGCCGCACTGACAAGTTCATCGTCTCGCGCCGCAAGCCCGGGCCGCGCAACACGCCCCAGTAGCGAGCGAGAAGGGACAGCGACTCATGGCGCGTTCGATCAAGAAGGGCCCGTTCGCGGACAAGCACCTCACGAAGAAGGTCGAGGACGCGAACAAGGGCAACAAGAAGTCGGTCATCAAGACCTGGTCGCGGCGGAGCACGATCCTGCCGGACTTCGTCGGCCACACGTTCGCGGTCCACAACGGGCGGAAGTTCGTCCCGGTGTTCGTGACCGAGAACATGGTCGGCCACAAGCTCGGCGAGTTCGCCCCGACGCGCACCTTCCACGGCCACTCGGCCGAGAAGAAGGCCGCGGCGGCGCCGGCGCCGGCCAGGAAGTAGCGAGGGAACGGACATGGCCGAGACCCAGACCACGAAGAAGGGCGCCAAGCGCGTTCGCCAGCCGGTGCCCGCGCGCCGTTCCAAGCCGAACCGGCCCGCGAAGCCGGCGCCGGGGCCGCACGCATCCCTCAGCTTCCTCCGCGTCGCGCCGCGCAAGGTGCGGCTCGTCGCGAACGAGGTGCGGGGCATGCCCGTCGGCGACGCGCTCGCGGTGCTCAAGTTCACGCCCCAGGCGGCCGCGAAGCACCTCTCGAAGCTCATCCGCTCGGCGGTCGCGAACGCCGAGCAGAACGGCGGCCGCGTCGACGTCGACGCGCTCGTCGTGAAGACGCTGACGGTGGACCAGGGCCCGAAGATGCGGCGCTTCATGCCGCGCGCGATGGGCCGCGCCTTCCGCATCGAGAAGAAGACGAGCCACGTCTACGTCGAGCTCGGAACCGCGCAGTAGCCTGGAACCCAAGGGAATCGAGGAGAGCACATGGGACAGAAAGTCCATCCGATCGGGTTCCGGCTCGGCGTCATCCGGTCCTGGGATTCGAAGTGGTACGAAGAGAAGAACTACGCGAAGTGGCTCCACGAGGACATCCACCTCCGCGAGTACGTGAAGGAGAAGCTCGGCCAGGCCGGCATCTCCCGCATCGAGATCGAGCGCGCCGCGAACAAGGTGAAGATCAACGTCCACACCGCGCGGCCGGGCATCGTGATCGGCAAGCGGGGGGCGGGGATCGAGACGATCAAGAAGGAGCTGCAGGGCAAGACCGAGAACGAGGTCTACCTGAACGTCGTCGAGGTCCGTAAGGCCGAGACGGACGCGCAGCTCGTCGCGGAGAACATCGCGACCCAGCTCGAGCGGCGCATCGCGTTCCGCCGCGCCATGAAGAAGGCGGTCCAGACCGCCCTCAAGTTCGGCGCGAAGGGCATCCGCGTGGCTTGCTCCGGCCGCCTCGGCGGCTCCGAGATGGCGCGGTACGAGTGGTACCGCGAGGGCCGCGTCCCGCTCCACACGCTCCGCGCGGACATCGACTACGGCTTCGCCGAGGCGAAGACCACCTACGGCAAGATCGGCTGCAAGGTCTGGATCATGCGCGGCGAGGTGCTGCCGCAGACCACCCCTGTGCGCCAGCCGCGGAGCAGCGGCGGCGCCCGGCCCTGAGCCGCGCCCAGGACACCTCTAGGAGACGCACATGCTTCAGCCGGCGCGAACGAAGTACCGCAAGATGATGAAGGGCCGCATGCGGGGGAAGGCCTACCGCGGCTCGGATCTGAACCAGGGCGAGTACGGCCTGCAGGCCACCGAGTGCGGCTGGCTCACCTCACGCCAGATCGAGGCCGCGCGCGTGGCGATCACCCGCTACGTGAAGCGGGGCGGCAAGCTCTGGATCCGGGTCTTCCCGGACAAGCCCATCACGAAGAAGCCCGCCGAGACTCGAATGGGCACCGGCAAGGGCAACGTGGAGTACTACGTGGCCGTCGTGAAGCCGGGCCGCGTCCTCTACGAGCTCTCCGGCGTCGACGACGAGTCTGCGAAGAAGGCGTTCCACCTCGCCGCCCACAAGCTGCCCGTCGCGACCAAGGTCGTGAAGCGCGGCACCACGCTGTAGGAGGGAACGAGCGATGGCGACCGTCAACGAGCTGCGCGACCTGGAGCGGAAGGATCTCCTCGCCCGCGCGGCGGAGCTGAAGCAGACGCTCTTCGATCTCAAGAACAAGCACTCGACCGGCGTGCTCGACTCGACCGCCGACCTCGCCAAGACCAAGCGCGAGATCGCGCGCATCCTCATGGTCGCGCGCGAGAAGGAGCTCGCCGCGGCCCAGGCCGGGAAGGCGAAGGAGTGATCGACATGGAGCGCGGCAACCGCAAGTCCCGCATCGGCGTGGTCGTCTCGAACAAGATGGCGAAGACCGTGGTCGTCAAGGTCGAGCGCCGGGTGACCGACCCGAAGTACGGGAAGATCGTGAAGCGCGCCGAGAAGTACAAGGCGCACGACGAGAACAACGACTGCCAGATCGGCGACAAGGTCCGGATCGTCGAGACGCGTCCGATGTCCAAGGACAAGCGCTGGCGCGTCGCCGAGACCCTCGAGAAGGCGGAGGTCTAGGCCATGATCCAGCAGCAGACGATGCTCGACGTCGCCGACAACTCCGGCGCGAAGAAGGTCCAGTGCATCAAGGTGCTCGGGGGCACCCGCCGCAAGTACGCCTCGATCGGCGACGTGATCGTCGTCTCGGTCAAGGAGGCGATCCCCCAGGCCAAGGTGAAGAAGGGCGAGGTCGCCCGCGCCGTCATCGTGCGCACGAGCCGCGAGGTCAAGCGGCCGGACGGCAGCTACATCCGCTTCGACGGGAACTCGGCGGTCCTCATCAACAAGGACCTCGAGCCCATCGGCACGCGCATCTTCGGGCCGGTGGCGCGCGAGCTCCGCGCCCGGAAGTTCATGAAGATCATCAGCCTCGCGCCGGAGGTGCTGTAACCATGCCGGGCATCCGCAAGGGCGACACGGTCAAGATCATCGCCGGCAAGGAGAAGGGGAAGCAGGGCAAGGTCCTCGAGCTCCTTCCCGAGAAGGGCCGCGTCCGCATCGAGAAGCTCATGACCGTGAAGCGCCACCTGAAGAAGGGGCGCAGCCAGGCCACGCCGGAGGGCGGGATCCTCGAGAAGGAGGGCACCGTCGCCATCTCCAACGTGATGGTGCTCCAGGGCGACAAGCCCGTCCGCCGCGAGAAGATCGCGCGCGACCTCGGCGCCAAGGAGAAGGCCCGGTCCGACAAGAAGAAGGCCGCGAAGTAGGCGGGGTTTCCGCCGTCGGGATTTGGACGGCGCGGAGAGTTCGTAGGAAAACGCATCGCCCGGCACGGGAAGAGGCCGGCCGAAGGCAAGGAGAGCACGATGGCAGCGCGTCTGAAGGAGCGGTACGAGCAGGAGGTCCGCTCCGAGCTGATGAAGGAGTTCGGGTTCACGAACCCGATGCAGGCCCCGAAGCTCGAGAAGATCGTCGTGAACATGGGGCTCGGTGAGGCGATCAACAACGGCAAGATCATCGACGCCTCCGTCGAGCAGCTGTCCTCCATCACCGGCCAGAAGCCGGTCGTGACGAAGGCGCGCAAGTCCATCGCGAACTTCAAGCTGCGCCAGGGCCAGTCGATCGGGGCGATGGTCACGCTCCGCGGCGATCGCATGTACGAGTTCTTCGACCGCCTGGTGTCGATCGCCCTCCCGCGCGTGCGCGACTTCAAGGGCGTCTCGCCCAAGGCGTTCGACGGGAAGGGCAACTACACGCTCGGCGTGCGCGAGCAGATCATCTTCCCCGAGATCAACTACGACAAGGTCGAGAAGATCAAAGGGATGAACATCACGGTCGTCACGACCGCCCGGAACGACGAGGAGGGCCGAGCGCTCCTTCGCCACCTCGGCATGCCGTTCCGTCAGTAAAAGGAGATCCCATGGCGAAGCTTTCGAAGATGGCGCAGGCCAAGCGCAAGCTGAAGTTCCCGGTCCGGCAGTACAACCGCTGCCCGCTGTGCGGCCGGCCCCGCGCGTTCCTGCGCAAGTTCCAGATGTGCCGTCTCTGCTTCCGCCAGCGCGCGCTGCAGGGCGAGATCACCGGCGTCATCAAGTCGAGCTGGTAAGGGAGACGCGAATGAGCTTCACCGATCCCATTGGCGACATGCTGACGCGCATCCGCAACGCCTCGAACGCGCGTCACGAGAAGGTCCTGGTCCCCACGTCCCGGCTGAAGGTCCGCATCGCCGAGGTCCTCCGCGAGGAGGGCTTCATCAAGGACTTCGTCCTTCACCAGGACGGGCCCCAGGGCGCGATCACCATCGTCCTCAAGTACAGCGGCGACCGTGAGCCGGCGATCAGCGACATCAAGCGGGTCTCGAAGCCGGGGCTGCGGCGCTACGTGCCGACCGACTCGATTCCACGCGTGCTGAACGGCATGGGCATCGCGATCCTCTCCACGTCGAAGGGCGTGATGGTGGACCGCGAGGCTCGCAAGCAGAAGGTCGGCGGCGAGCTGATCTGCACCGTCTGGTAAGGGAGCGACCGAGATGTCTCGCATCGGCAAGCTGCCCGTCAAAATCCCGGAGAAGGCGAAGGTCTCCGTGGACGGCCACCTCGTGAAGATCGAGGGGCCCAAGGGCAAGATGTCCTTCCCCACGAACCCGCGCGTGAAGGTCGCGGTCGACAAGGGCGAGGTGACGGTCACGCGCCCCGACGACTCCCCCGAGTCGAAGGGTCTGCACGGCCTCACCCGCACGCTGGTCAAGAACGCGCTCGATGGCGTCGTGAAGGGCTACGAGCGCGGCCTGGAGATCAGCGGCGTCGGCTTCAAGGCCGAGGTGAAGGGGAAGGATATCCACTTCGCCCTCGGCTTCTCGCACCCGGTGGTGTTCAAGCTGCCGGAGGGCGTGACCGCCGAGGTCGACGCGAAGCAGACGAAGCTCACGGTGAAGGGCGTGGACAAGCACCTCCTCGGCCTCACCGCGGCCAAGATCCGCGCGCTCCGCCCGCCCGAGCCGTACAAGGGCAAGGGCATCAAGTACGCGGAGGAGATCGTCCGCCGCAAGGAAGGCAAGACCGGCGCCGCCTAGGCCGGCATCCACCCCGCTCATGCGGCGGCTGAACCGTCGCCGCCGCAAGGAGGAACGTCATGGCGCAGCACGTCACGTCGCGCGAGAAGCGCAGGGCTCGCATCCGCCGGAAGATCTCCGGCACCGCCGCGCGCCCCCGGCTCACCATCTACAAGAGCCTCAAGCACATGTACGCCCAGCTCGTGGACGACACGACGGGCACCACCCTGGTCTCCGTTGCCACGAACGCGAAGGCGATCAAGGACGAGATCAAGGACGACGACAAGACCGCTGCGGCGAAGCGCGTGGGCGCGGCCCTCGCGAAGGCGGCCATGGCGAAGGGGATCGAGGCGGTCGTGTTCGACCGCAACGGGTTCGACTACCACGGGCGCGTCGAGGCGGTGGCCGCGGCCGCGCGCGAGGCCGGGCTCAAGTTCTAGGTGACGGAAAGGTTTCGAATGGCTACTCCCATCAACGCGAACGAGCTCGACCTCCAGGACAAGGTCGTCCACATCAACCGCGTGGCGAAGGTCGTGAAGGGCGGCCGCCGGTTCAGCTTCTCGGCGCTCGTCGTCGTCGGCGACGGCAACGGCTACGTCGGCGTGGGCCTCGGGAAGGCGAACGAGGTCCCGGAGGCGATCCGCAAGGGCGGCGACCAGGCGAAGAAGAACCTCTTCAGGGTTCCGCTCGTCGGGACGACGATCCCCCACGAGGTGCTCGGTCACTTCGGCGCGGGCTGGGTGCTCCTCAAGCCCGCGGGCGAGGGCACCGGCGTGATCGCCGGCGGCACCGTTCGCGCGGTCCTCGAGGCGGCCGGCATCCGCAACGTCCTGACGAAGTGCCAGGGCTCGCGCAACCCGCACAACGTCCTCAAGGCGACCGTGGCGGGCCTGAAGAGGCTGCGCTCCGCGGACGACGCCGCCCGCGCGCGCGGCAAGCAGGCCGCCGAGCTCGGCGGGGCGTAAGGAGACATCATGGCTGCCATCCAGGTGAAGCTCGTCCGCGGGCTCGCGGGCTGTCCCGCCGCGCATCGGACGATCGTCGCGGGCCTCGGCCTCAAGAAGCGCGATTCCACGAAGATCCTGCCCGACACGCCGCAGACGATGGGGATGATCGCGAAGGTCTCCTACCTCGTCGAGTGGGAGCGGGTAGACCAGCCTGCGCCCGAGGGGCGTAAGGCCAGGAAGGCGAAGGCGACGGCCCGGCAGGGTTAGACAGCCGTCCGCCCCGTGATAAAAGGAGAACGCTCCATGTCGCTTTCCAAGCTCAAGGCGCCCAAGGGCGCGAACCGCGAGCGCACGCGCGTCGGCCGTGGCCAGGCATCCGGCCTCGGCAAGACGGCGGGCCGCGGCGGCAAGGGCCAGAAGGCCCGCTCCGGCAACATGCACTTCGAGGGGTTCGAGGGCGGCCAGATGCCGCTCCAGCGTCGCCTCCCGAAGTTCGGCTTCAAGAACGTCTTCCGCCGCGACCTCGAGGAGGTCAAGGTCGGCGATCTCGAGGGCCTCACCGGCCTCGTCGATCCCGCCGCGCTGAAGAGCGCGGGGCTCGTGCGCGGGAACCGCGATGGCGTCGTCCTCCTGGGCGGCGGCGAGCTCAAGAGCGCGGTCACCGTCAAGGTGCACCGCGTGACCGCCGGCGCCCGCGCCGCGGTGGAGAAGGCGGGCGGCAAGGTGGAGGTCATCCCCGCGCCCGTCACGATGTACGAGAAGGCCAAGGCCGCGAAGAAGGCTCAGGCGAAGAAGTAGGGCGGGGATGGCACGACGGCGGCCGCGCCACGCGGCGCGCCGCGCGTCGGGCGCAGGGCGAAAGGGGACCGCATGGCAGTCAGCGGGCTTGTGAACATCTTCAAGATCGCGGAGCTCCGGAAGCGGCTCCTCTTCAGCCTCGGGATGCTCGCCGTCTACCGGCTCGGCATCTACGTCACCACTCCCGGCGTGGACCGGCAGGCGATGCAGAACGTCGTCTCGTCCGGCAACCTGCTCGGGCTCCTGAACTTCTTCTCCGGCGGCGCTTTCGAGCAGCTGTCGATCTTCGCGCTCGGCATCATGCCGTACGTGTCGGCGTCGATCATCCTGCAGCTCCTCACCGTGGTCGTCCCGGCCCTCGAGAAGCTGCAGAAGGAAGGCGAGCTCGGGCGGCGCAAGATCACCCAGTACACGCGCTACCTCACGGTCGTGCTCTCGGCCATCCAGGGCTACGGGATCGCCACCTACCTCGAGACGCTGCGCGACCCCGCCGGCATCGCGGTGGTCGCCGATCCGGGCTGGGGCTTCCGGCTCCTGACCATGATCTCGCTCGCCGCCGGCACCTCGTTCATCATGTGGATGGGCGAGCAGATCACCGAGCGCGGGGTCGGCAACGGCATCTCGCTCATCATCTTCGCCGGCATCGTCGCGCGCGCCCCCGCCGCGGCGTGGAACACCTACCGCTCCTTCCGCGCGCCGGGCTCCCAGATCAGCGAGCTCGGAGTCGTCGTCCTCCTCGCCATCATGGTGGTGGTGATCGGGGCGATCGTCTTCGTCGAGCGCGGGCAGCGCCGTATCCCGGTCCAGTACGCGAAGCGCGTCGTCGGCCGGAAGCTCTACGGCGGCCAGTCGACGCACCTGCCGCTGAAGGTGAACACCTCGGGCGTCATCCCGCCGATCTTCGCGTCGTCGCTGCTGCTCTTCCCGGCGACGCTCGCGGGCTGGTTCCCGGCGCTGAGCCGCGTGTCCACCGCGATCCAGGCGGGCAGCTGGATCTACAACGTGCTGTACGTCGTCCTCATCATCTTCTTCGCCTACTTCTACACCGCGGTGACGTTCAACCCGGTGGACGTCGCCGACAACCTCAAGAAGTACGGCGGCTACATCCCGGGCATCCGGCCGGGCAAGAAGACGGCGGACTACATCGACTACGTCCTGTCGCGCATCACGTTCGGCGGCGCGATCTACCTCGCCGCGGTGTGCGTGCTGCCCACGATCCTCACGAACGAGTTCAACATCAACTTCTACTTCGGCGGCACCTCGCTGCTCATCGTGGTGGGCGTCGCGCTCGACACGGTGCAGCAGATCGAGGGACACCTCATCACGCGGCACTACGAGGGCTTCACCGGCCCCCGCGGCCCGCGGATCCGTGGCCGCAGGCTCTCGACAGGACAGGCCGTCAACGCCTGACGCACGGTGGGCCTCGCGAGGCGCGAGGCCCGCTGCGTCTCGGAGGTCGCGATGATCCTCATCCTGCTCGGACCGCCGGGGGCCGGCAAGGGCACCCAGGCGAAGCTGCTCTCCGCCGAGTTCCACGTCCCGCACATCTCGACGGGCGACATGTTCCGCGACCACAAGGCGCGCGGGACCGAGCTCGGCAAGCAGATCCAGGCGATCATGGACGCAGGCGGCCTCGTGACGGACGACGTCACGAACGCCCTCGTGAAGGACCGCCTGTCCCGGCCCGACGTCGCCGACGGGTTCATCCTCGACGGCTACCCGCGTACGATCGCGCAGGCGGAGTACCTCGACGGGCTGCTCCAGTCGATGGGCCGCTCCCTCACGCGCGTCGTCTCGTACGACGTCGCCGAGGAGGCGGTCGTCGAGCGGATCAGCGGCCGGCGAAGCTGCCCGAAGTGCGGCGCCGTCTACCACGTCTCGGCCAATCCGCCGCGGCGCATGGGCTACTGCGACCGCGACGGCGCGGGGCTCGTCCAGCGCGACGACGACAAGCCCGAGAACGTGAAGAAGCGGATGGCCGAGTACGGCAACAAGACCGAGCCGCTGAAGCGCTTCTACCGCGAGCGCGGCCTGCTCTCGAACGTCGACGGCATCGGCACGCCGGAAGGCATCCTCGCCGCCACGAGGGCGGTCCTCCCGAAGTAGGGCCGCGGCGGACGCGAATGATGGACGGGCGCGCACGCGAGCGCATCGACCTGCGCACGCGCGACGAGATCGCGCGGATCCGCGAGGCGTGCCTCGTCGTGCACGCGGTGCTCGACGAGCTGGAGGCGGCCGTGGCGCCGGGGGTCACGACGGCCGAGCTCGACCGGCTCGCCCGGACGCGTGCCCGCGACCGCGGCGCCGAGCCGGCGTTCCTCGGGTACCACGGCTACCCGGCGTCGCTCTGCGTCTCGGTGAACGACGAGGTGGTCCACGGCATCCCCTCCGAGGGACGCGTCCTGCGGGAGGGCGACATCGTCGGCCTCGACTTCGGGGTCGTGCTCGGCGGCTGGTTCGGCGACTCGGCGCGCACGGTGCCGGTCGGCCGGGTGAGCGCGGAGGCGACGCGGCTGCTCGAGGCGACGCGCGAGTCGCTGCGGCGCGCCATCGCGGCGGCGGGGCCGGCCGCCCACGTCGGCGACCTCGGCGCCGCCGTGCAGGCGTGCGTCGAGCCGCAGGGCTATTCGGTCGTCCGGGACTTCGTGGGCCACGGCATCGGGCGGCGGCTGCACGAGGCGCCCCAGGTCCCGAACTTCGGGACCCGCGGCTCCGGGACCGCGCTGCGGCCCGGGATGGTCCTCGCCATCGAGCCGATGGTGAACGCGGGCGGGCGCGCGGTGGAGACGCTCGAGGACGGCTGGACCGCCGTGACCGCCGACGGCAGCCTCTCGGCGCACTTCGAGCACACGGTGGCGATCACGGAGGATGGGCCCGAGGTGCTCACCCTCGGGAGGGGCGGGCCGGTCGGGGGGAGCAGATAGGGCAGGTACCGGGGCGGATCCCGGGCAGGCCCACGCGGAGCCGCTTGCAGCCGCGGTTTCGCTATGTTATAGGGCCCGCTTCGTTGAGGCCGCTCGAGTCGGGTGGCCTCCCGGGAAAGCCCGGAGAATACGGGCGGCTACGCCGGGCGCGCCACGGAGCGCTACCGAGCCGCCAGGCCCGCCGGCCGTAGCGGCGGGGTTTTTCGTCTTTGGAGCAGGACTTCGTGGTTCGAAACCACGAGCGGAAGGGAACGGGTCATGAAGGTCCGCGCGTCGGTCAAGAAGGTTTGCGACAAGTGCAAGGTCATCAAGCGCAAGGGCACCGTGCGGATCATCTGCCCGGCCAACCCCCGCCACAAGCAGCGCCAGGGCTAGGGCCCGGCGAGTAACGGAGAGACGAATGGCTCGCATCGCCGGCGTCGACCTCCCCCGCGAGAAGCGGATCGAGGTCGCCCTCCAGTACATCTACGGCATCGGCAAGACGACCGCGCAGGCCGTCTGCGACCGCGCCAAGGTGGACGTCACCACGCGGACGAAGGACCTCACGGACGACGAGGTCCGTCGCATCCGCGAGACCATCGAGCAGAACGTGAAGGTCGAGGGCGACCTCCGTCGTGAGATCTCGCTCAACATCAAGCGGCTCATGGATCTCGGCGCCTACCGCGGCCTGCGTCACCGCAAGGGCCTCCCGGTCCGCGGCCAGCGCACCCACACGAACGCGCGCACGCGGAAGGGTCCGAAGAAGGGCCTCGTGCGGAAGCCCGCCGCCGCCCCGGCGCCGAAGTAACCGAACGCCTCAAGACCGGAGAGCTCAGAGTGGCTGACGAGAAGCAGCAGACGAAGAAGCCGGAGGAGGCCGCCGCCGCACCCTCGGCGCCGAACCTCGGCGGCATCGAGCCGGTGACCGCCTCGCCCGTGACCCCGAAGAAGGGGAAGAAGCGGGTGAAGAAGAACATCGCGGCGGGCATCGTGCACATCGCCTCGACCTTCAACAACACGATGATCACGATCTGCGACGCCTCGGGGAACGTGATCTCGTGGTCGAGCGCGGGCGCGCGCGGCTTCAAGGGATCGCGCAAGTCGACCCCGTTCGCCGCCCAGGTCGCCGCCGGTGACGCCGCCGCCAAGGCGATGGAGCACGGCCTCAAGACCGTCTCGGTGCTCGTGAAGGGGCCGGGCGCGGGCCGAGAGTCGGCGCTCCGCGCGCTCTCGGCCGCCGGGCTCAAGATCACGCTCATCCGGGACGTGACCCCGATCCCGCACAATGGCTGCCGGCCGCCGAAGCGCCGCCGCGTCTAGTCAGGAGAACGAACGTGGCTCGCTACAACGAAAGCGTCTGCCGGCTCTGCCGCCGGGAGAACCTCAAGATGTACCTGAAGGGCGACCGGTGCTACACCGACAAGTGCGCCATCGAGCGCCGCCCTTACCCTCCCGGCCAGCACGGCCAGGGGCGCGTGAAGTTCTCGGAGTACGGCGTCCAGCTCCGTGAGAAGCAGAAGGTGAAGCGGATGTACGGCCTCCTCGAGGCCGGGTTCCGCCACGCCTACCAGAACGCCGCCGCCGCCAAGGGCAAGACCGGCGAGAACCTGCTCCAGACGCTCGAGCTCCGGCTCGACAACGTCGTGTTCCGCCTCGGCTTCGCCGACACGCGCAACGAGGGGCGGCAGCTCGTCCGGCACGGCCACTTCAAGGTGAACGGCCGCAAGGTCAACATCCCGAGCTACATGTGCCGCGCGGGCGACAAGATCGAGCTGCGGGATCGCTCGAAGAAGGTCGTCCGGATCAGCGAGGCGCTCGAGGCGGTCGACCGCCGCGGCGTCCCCGGCTGGCTGGAGCTCGACAAGGGCGGCTTCAAGGGCACGGTGAAGACCCAGCCTTCGCGCGAGGACATCACCATGCCGATCCAGGAGCAGCTCATCGTCGAGCTGTACTCGAAGTAGTCGAGCGCCCTTCGGCAGGCTCAGGGCGAGCGGTCCGGCGCGCCGGACGCGGTCAGAGCCTTCGAGCGGGTCGGCGAGCAAGAGACGCCGGCCCGCTCATCACATCCAAGGAGTCGCGCGTCCCACGGATCCCCCACCGCCTGGCTGAGCGGACGAGGGGAGGGGGCGGCGGCAGAGGAGACAGCCCATGGTCGATCCGATCGTCACGAAGAACTGGCGCGATCTCATCAAGCCGCGCGGCCTGGTCGTGGACCAGGAGAGCCTCTCGAACACCTACGGGAAGTTCGTCGCCGAGCCGCTCGAGCGCGGCTTCGGCATCACCCTCGGCAACTCGCTCCGGCGCGTGCTGCTCTCGAGCCTGCAGGGCGCCGCGATCACCTCGGTGAAGATCGAGGGCGTCGAGCACGAGTTCATGACGATCCCCGAGGTCGCCGAGGACGTCACCGACATCATCCTCAACCTCAAGGAAGTCCTCCTCCAGATCCACACCAACGAGGTGAAGACCCTCCGGATCGAGGCGGACGGGCCCCGCGAGATCAAGGCCGGCGACATCATCGCCGACGGCCAGGTCGAGGTCCTGAACCCCGGCCACCACGTCCTCACCATCAGCGAGGGCGGCCGGGTCCGGATGGAGCTCACCGCGCGCCGCGGCCGCGGCTACGTCCCGGCGGACAAGAACAAGGTGCCGGGGCAGCCCATCGGCACCATCCCGATCGACGCGCTCTTCAGCCCGATCCGGAAGGTGAACTACCAGGTCACGAACGCCCGCGTCGGCCAGCAGACCGACTACGACAAGCTGACGCTCGAGGTCTGGACCGACGGGTCGGTCGCGCCGAACGACGCCGTGGCCTACGCCGCCAAGATCGTGAAGGAGCAGCTCTCGATCTTCATCAACTTCGACGAGGCCGAGGAGCCCGCCGAGGAGCTGAAGCCGGTCGAGGAGCAGAAGCTCAACGAGAACCTCTTCCGCTCGGTGGACGAGCTCGAGCTCTCCGTCCGCAGCGCGAACTGCCTCCAGAACGCGAACATCAAGACCATCGGGGATCTCGTCCAGAAGACCGAGGCCGAGATGCTGAAGACGAAGAACTTCGGCCGGAAGTCGCTCAAGGAGATCAAGGAGATCCTGGCCGAGATGGGCCTCTCGCTCGGGATGAAGCTCGAGAACTGGCCGCCGAAGGCGGCGCCGCAGGGCGCCCCCAAGGTCTAGCGAACCTGGACCGATAGGAGACACCCAAGATGAAGCACCGCGTCGTCGGCCGCCGGCTCGATCGCACCACCGAGCACCGCACGGCCATGCTGAGAAACATGGTGACGTCGCTCTTCCGCCACGAGCGCATCGTCACGACCACGCCCAAGGCGAAGGAGCTGAAGCGCTTCGCCGACAAGGTCATCACGCTCGCCAAGCGCGGCTCCGCGCACCACCGGCGGCTCGCGAACCGCGAGGTGAAGGACGTCGAGGTCCTGAACAAGCTCTTCGACTCCCTCGCCGGGCGCTTCAAGGCGCGGCCCGGCGGCTACACGCGGATCGTCCGCGTCGGCCGCCGCGTCGGCGACAACGCCGAGATGGCCGTGATCGAGCTCGTCGACCGCGCCCCCGCGCAGGCCGAGGGCGAGGGCGAGGGCGAGAAGAAGACCGCCAAGGCGAAGGAGCCCAAGGCCCCCAAGGCGAAGGCGCCGAAGAAGGCCGCCGCCGCGAAGCCGAAGGCCAAGGCCAAGGCCAAGAAGGGCGCCGAGGAGTAATCCGGGCGCTCCCCCGCAGGGCCGCCTGGGCCGCGCGCGAGCCGTTCGCGCGCGGCCCTTTCGTTTTCGCCGTCCCGCCTTCCGCACAGGGGGCCGCGCTGGTACAAACGGACCGCCCCGATGCCGCCGCTCTACGCCCAGGATCCGCTCGGAGCCGCGAACGCCGCGCTCCAGTCCCGAGCGCTCGAGCTGCCCATGGCGGCGCTGCTCGTGGCGTGCGAGCCGTGGATGCTCGTGCTCGTCGCCCTCGCGCTCTACTCGTGGCTCGAGGGGGAGGTCCGAGGGGTCCTGAAGGCGGTCGCGCCGGCAGCGATCTCCATCCTCCTCGCGGTGGGGGTCGCGCTCGCCGCCCGCGCGGCGGGGGCCGCGCCCCGTCCCCTGGAGGCGAGCGGCTTCGCGCCGCTCCTCCGCGCGGCGTTCCCAGCGCCTCACGCCGCCGGCGTCGCGGCGTTCGCGACCTTCTCGCTCCTGGTCTACGGCAGGCGAGCGCTCACCGTGCTGGCCCTCGCGGCGCTCTGCGCGATGGCGCGGGTCCGGATGGGGTCTCACTGGGCCGCCGACCTCGCGGCGGGAGGCATGCTCGGCGTGCTGGCCGCCGGGGTGACCTACGTCGCGGCGCTGCGCTTGCTCCCCCGGGGACACCTCTCGGCGCTGCGTGCGCGCCGCCTGCCGCGGGCGCGCCGCCAGCGTGGCGCGGCGAATCCGGGGGGCGAGGCGGCCGAGCGGGACGCAGAGCCCGGCGCCGGCTCGTCTTGACACCCAGCCTAAGTTGGCGTAAAGAAACCCACTTTTCGTGGAGTCCCCGCCGCGCCTGGCCGGGGAAAACGCTCCGCGTTCCAAGGATTTAGGAGGCAGGACACATGGCAGTGGTTCTTCGGCTGTCGCGCGCGGGCACGCACAAGGCGCCCTTCTATCACGTGGTCGCCACCGACTCGCGCAACTCCCGCGACGGCAAGTACATCGAGGACGTCGGCATCTACGATCCGACGCTCGTGCCCGAGCGGATCGAGCTCAAGGTCGAGCGCATCGAGCACTGGATCAAGGTCGGCGCGAAGCCCAGCGAGACCGTCGCGATGATCCTCAAGCGCGCCAAGGGCGCGGCGCCGGCCGAGAAGAAGGCGTAGGGCGGCTCCGATGCGCGACCTCGTCCTCTGGCTCGCCAGCGAGCTCGTCGAGCGGAAGGACGCGGTGAAGGTCGAGGTGCTCGAGCGCGATCGCGCGACGGTCCTCGAGCTCTCCGTCGCCCCCGACGATCTCGGGCGCGTCATCGGGCGAGGTGGCAAGACCGCGAAGGCGCTCCGGACCGTGCTCGACGCCGCCGCCCGCAGGGAGGGACGCCGGGCGGTGCTCGACATCCTCGACTGACGTGGCGCTCGTCCGGCTCGGCAAGGTCGTCCGGGCCATCGGCCTGAAGGGCCACCTCGGGGTGGCCGGGACCGAGGGCGCGCTCACGACGGTGACTCGGATCGCGCTCCGGCGCGGAGACGAGCCCGAGCCGCCGATGCGGGAGGTGGTCGAGGCGCGGCCGCAGGGCCGGGTCTGGGCGGTGAAGGTGGAAGGGGTCTCCGACCGGACGTCGGCGGAGGCGTGGGTCGGGGCGGAGGTGCTCGCGCATCGCGAGGACCTGCCGGAGCCAGGCGAGGCGCGGCACTACTGGGCCGACCTCGAGGGCCTGCCGGTGGTCACGGCGGCGGGCGCGGCGGTCGGGACGGTGACGGGGCTGTACGACACGGGCGGCGTGGACGTGCTCGTGGTGACGACGGAGGACGGCGGAGAGAAGCTCGTGCCGCTCGCGCCCTACGTCGAGGTGGACGTCGCGGGGCGGCGCGTGGTGGTGGATCCGCCCGAAGGGCTTCTGGACTAGAGCGCAGAGACGGAAGGAGGCCGCAGGAGACGAGGACGTGAGGTTCGGCCGGTTCACGACGAGCGGGGATCCCGCGGAGGCGCGATGAGCGCGCGGCTCGAGGTGGAGATCCTGACGCTGTTCCCGCGGATGTGCGAGGGGTACCTCGCGGAGAGCATCCTCGGGAAGGCGCGCGAGGCAGGGCTCGTGTCGGTGACCGTGTCGGACGTCCGGGAGCACGCCCGGGGCAAGCACCGCGTGACCGACGACGCGCCCTACGGCGGCGGCGCCGGCATGGTGATGAAGCCCGAGCCGCTCACGGAGGCCATCGAGGCGGCGCGGTCCAGGCTGCCCGGCGCGCTCGTCGTGATGACGAGCCCGCGGGGCCTGGCGCTGGACCAGGCGCTGGCGCGGCGGCTCTCGACTCACGGCAAGCTCGTCCTCGTCTGCGGCCGTTACGAAGGGGTGGATGAGCGGGTGCTGGCGGCGGTGGACATGGAGGTCTCGATCGGAGACTTCGTCCTGACGGGCGGCGAGCTCGCGGCGCTCTGCGTCGTCGACGCCGCCGCGCGGCTCGTGCCGGGCGTGCTCGGCAACGAGGCGTCCGCCGGCGCAGAGAGCTTCGCGGGCGAGGACACGTTCCTCGAGTACCCGCAGTACACGAGGCCCCCGGAGTTCCGGGGGATGAAGGTTCCGGAGGTCCTCCTCTCGGGAGACCACCGGCGCATCGAGCGGTGGCGGCGGCGCGAGGCGCTGCGCGTCACGCGCGAGCGGAGGCCGGACCTCTTCGCGAGGGCGCGCCTCACGGAGAACGACCTCCGGCTCATCGACGCCGGAGACGACGAGCTGTAAAGGAGAGCATCGATCATGCTGCGCAAGGCGATTGCCGACATCCAGGCGAAGTACGTGCGGAACGACGTCCCCGAGCTCCGCTCCGGGGACAGCGTCCGCGTCCACACGAAGATCAAGGAGGGCGACAAGGAGCGCATCCAGATCTTCGAGGGCGTGGTCATCGCCTACCGGCGGGGCACCCCCGGGTCGTCGATGTTCACGGTCCGGAAGATGAGCTACGGGGTGGGCGTGGAGCGCATGTTCCCTGTCCACAGCCCGCGGATCGACAAGATCGAGGTCCTGGGCCACGGCGAGGTCCGCCGCTCGCGCCTGTACTACCTGCGCGAGCTGCAGGGGAAGGCGGCCCGCCTCCACCAGGAGGAGGGCCCGACCCCCGGCGCCGCCGTCGCGGCTCCGCCCCCCGCGGCTCCGCCGCAGGCCTGACGTTCCCCTCTGGCGACGAGGTGGGAGCGCGCCTCCGGTGCGCTTCCACCTCCTCGCTCGTGCGCGTGCGCGCCTTCCCGGGCCGCGCGTCGGGCGCTAACATGCGCCCCCGAGCGTGATCCTCCTCGAGTTCGCAGCGCAGGGCGTGCGTGGCGTGGCGCCTTCGGGCGGCCGCGCGACGCTTCGTCCCGGCTACAACGTCGTCGCCGCGGACGGCCCCGCGCTGCGGCGCCTCCTCGAGGCGCTGCTGCACCCGGATCCGCGCGACGCGGAGGCGCTGCCGCGTGCGGGCACCGGCCCCGCGGGCGCGGGCATGCGCGCGGGGCTGACCCTCGTCGGCGACGACCGCGTCACCTACCGGCTCGTGCGCGACTTCGCGGTCGGCTGCCAGCTCCACCGGTTCGACGCGGAGAAGCGGGCGTTCGCGCCGGTCTCGCAGGAGCTCGCCGAGATCCGCGAGCTCCTCCGCTCGACCGTGGGCGTCCCCACCCCGGCGCGTCTCTCCGCGCTGCTCTCGCTGTCCGCGGCGGAGCTGCCCTCGCGGCAGGGCCCGGGCGTGGAGCCGTCCCGCGCCGCCCCCCCGCGCGCGACGCTCTCGCCTGAGCAGGCGCGCCGTCGCGTCGCCCAGCTCGAGGCGGAGCTCGCGCAGGCGCGCGTCGCCGAGGGGCTCCAGGAGCGCCTGGATCGGCTGCAGGCGCGGCTCGCCGCGCTGGGGGAGGCGCTCCGCGCCGGAGATCGCCTCCGCGACGGTCTCGAGCGCGCGCTCGAGGCGCGCGCGGAGCTCGACGCGGCGGCGGCCGCCGGCGCCGCGCTCGGCGACGCGGAGGCGAAGCTCGTCACGTACGAGCGAGGGAGCGCGCGCCGCGCGGAGGCGCTCGAGCGCGCCGCGGCGGAGCGCGCCTCGCTCGACGAGGTGGACGCGCGGGGGGCGCCGGTGGCGCCCTGGCGCGGGATCCCGTTCTGGGCCGGGGCAGGCGCCGGCGCCGCGCTCGCGATCGGCGGCGCCGCCGCCGCGGCGGCCGGGTCGGAGCTCCGCCACGCGGCGCTCCTCGCGGTGCCAGCCTTCGGCACCGCGGCGTGGGTGGCGTGGGAGTGGGTCGGCCGCCTCGAGGCGTGGGAGCGCGTCTCTCGCCGCAGGCGCGTCGTCGACGACTGGGAGCGGAAGCTCCAGGGGGCGTTCGAGCGCGACGCGCAGGAGGTTCGCGCGGCGCTCAAGACGGCCGGCGTGCAGGGCGTGCCGGAGCTCCGCGAGCTGCTCTCGCGGGTCGAGGACGCGGACGCGGTCGTCGCGGAGTGGCGCCGCCGGGTCGCGGAGTGGCAGGCCGCGCCCGAGGCGCAGCGCCTGGCCGCGGAGCGGGCGCAGGTGGAGGGAGAGCTGCGGGCGGCGGAGGCGACCTTCTCCGAGCAGGCCGGCGGCTTCGTGCGCGATCCTGCGTCGATCGAGGGCGAGCTCCGGCGGCTCCAGGCGGAGGCGGCGGTCGCGATCCGGCAGGAGGCGCCCGCGCCGCCGCCGCGTGCGACGCCCGCTCCCGGCGGCGATGCGCTGCGCCTCCTCGTCGAGCGCGCCGCCGCGGAAGGCGGCGCGAGCCCGGCCGCGGTCGTCCGCGGCCTCGCCGCCAAGGCCTCCCAGACGCTCTCCGGTCTCTCCTTCCAGCGGCTCCAGGCGCTCGGCGCCGACGAGCGCGGGAACCTCTCCGTCCAGGTGAGCGGCCGGGTCGTGGCTGCCGCGACGCTGCCGCCCGCGGATCGCGATCTCGTGTTCCTCGCGATCAAGCTGGCGCTCCTCGAGCAGGCGCTCGCCGGCGGCAAGGGCGTCGCCATCGTCGAGGACGCGTTCGCGGGGCTCTCGGACGGCGCGCGGCGCTTCGCGGCGCGGCTCCTGAAGCAGCTCGCCCGCCCGGGACAGCTCCTCCACGCCACGGCCGATCCGGCCTTCCGGGAGGCGGCCGATCACGCCGCGTGAGGGCATGACGGGCGGCGAGGCGCAGCAGGGCGACCGGCGCGCCCGCGGGCGGGAGGCGGAGGCGATCGCCGCCGAGTTCCTCGTCCGGGAGGGCTTCGAGATCCTCGATCGCAACCACGGCACTCCGCGCGGTGAGGTGGACCTCGTCTGCCGCGAGGGCGGGATCGTGTGCTTCGTCGAGGTGCGGAGCCGCTCCTCGGACGCGCAGGGCGGACCGGAGGAGACGGTCGGTCGGGGCAAGGCGCGCCGCGTGGTGGCCGCCGCGACCGACTGGGCGCTCCGGAACGGCGGCCTCGAGCAGGAGCTGCGCTTCGACGTGGTCGCGGTCACGTTCGAGGAGGCGGGGCCGCGGGTGGAGCTCTACCGTGGGGCGTTCGACGGCGAGGGGAAGCCGGGACTGTGGTGACCGAGGCGAACGAGCGGAATGAGGGCCGGCGCGGCACGCTGTACGTGGTCGCGACGCCGATCGGGAACCTCGGCGACCTCTCGCCGCGCGCCGCCGAGGTGCTCCGCAGCGTCCGGGCGGTCGCGGCCGAGGACACGCGCAGGACCCTGAAGCTCTACGCGCACCTCGGCGCGCCCGCGCCCGCGCTCCTGTCGCTCCCGGCCTTCGACGAGCGCGGCCGCGTCGCGGCGATCGTCGAGCGGCTCGTCGCGGGCGAGTCCGTCGCGCTCTGCACGGACGCCGGCACGCCCGGCGTCTCGGATCCGGGCGCGGCGCTCGTCGCCGCCGCCTGGGCGGCGGGCGCGACGGTCGTGCCGATCCCCGGCCCGAGCGCCGCGCTCGCCGCGCTCGCCGCGTCGGGCTTCCCCGCCGACCGGTTCCTCTTCACCGGGTTCCTGCCGCGCAAGGGCGCGGGACGCGCCGAGGCCCTCGCGCTCCTCGCCGCCACGCCGGCGACGCTCGTGCTCTACGAGGCGGGGAACCGGACGCGCGAGACGCTCGGCGATCTGGCCGAGGCGCTCGGCGACCGGGAGGCGCTCGTCGCGCGCGAGCTGACGAAGCTCCACGAGGAGCTCCTGCGCGGGCGCCTCCGCGAGCTCGCCGCCCGGCTCGCCGACGAGGTCCGCGGCGAGGTGACGCTCGTCGTCTCGAGCGAGGGGGCCGCGCCACCCGCGCGCCCGGCGCCGGAGGTGCCGCTCGCGGACGAGCTCGCGCGCAGGCTCGCGGCGGGCGAGCCTCCGTCGGCGATCGCGCGCGAGGTCGCCCGCGCCCGCGGGCTGAAGCGCGCCGACGTCTACGCGGCCCTCGAGCGGCTGAAGCACGGCGCGAAGCCGGAGTAGGAAGGGGCTTCGAGCGGCGCCGGGATGGCGCGCTGCCAATCTAGAGGCCGCGATCGTCGCTCGAGGGCGCCTCGCGGCGCGCTCCTTCCAGGCCGGCGGCGCGGTCGAGCACCATGTCCGAGGAGCCGGGGAAGCGCGGGGGCGTGGCCGCCACGTCCACGAAGCCGTACCGCGCGTAGAGCCCCTGCGCGTCGCGCGTGGCGAGGCAGACGAAGCGCGTCCGCCGCACGGCGGGGTGGTCGAGGAGCAGCGTCATCACCCGCTTGCCGAGGCCCTGTCCGCGCCAGGACCGCGCGACCACCACGTCGTAGATCCAGGCGCGCCGCCCGTCCGACACCGCGCGCGCGGAGGCGACGAGCGCGCCGTCCGGCGACCGCGCGCCCACCCAGGCCGTCGCCCCGAGGTGCGCGGGCCCGATGAGCTCCCGCGCGACCCCCTCCCACCAGTACTCGCCGCCGAGGAGCGTCTCCACGGCCGGGAGGTCCTCGGGTCCGAGGGCGGCGTGCAGCCGGACCCCCTCCGCGGCGAGGAAGGGAGGCGTGGGCGCGGCGGGGTTCGCCTCGCGGATCGCCTCGATCGCCAGGGGGTCGCCGGGCGCGCCACGCTCCCACAGGCCGAGGAGGATGCGCTCGATCTCCTCGGGCGTCCGGTTCTGCAGGAGCTTCCACTTTCCGTCGATCCGCTCGAAGGGCACGAAGAAGACCCGCACGCCCTCGAGCTCGCCGCGGTAGAGCGGATCGCCGGCGTCGATGGGCCGGTACCGCCCCTCGGGCTGCCAGCGGCGCATGAGGGCCTCGAGGGCCCGGGCCTTCGTGGCGGGATCCTCCACCGCCGTGAGCGTCCCGTGCACCTGCACGCTCCGGAAGAGGGTGGTGGCGGGGCAGGCGCGCACCGGGTCCACCATCCAGCTCGGGACGTGCGCCACCACCTCCTCGGCGGACACCACCGCCGGTCGGCCGAGGCAGGTCGCCTTCTCGCCGGCGTGGGCGCCGTGGAAGAAGACGCCGTCCTCGAGCACCGCTGCGTCGAGCGCGCGCAGCACGGGCGCGCCCGCGGGGGTGGTGGTGGCGAGGTGCACGACCGGCGCGCGGGCGAGGAGCGCCAGCGCGCGGGCCGGGTCGGCGCGGAAGATCTCTCGTCTCATGCCGGGAGCGTGGCCCGGCGCTGGTCCTGCGAAAAGGTCCAGTCCTGATAAACTCGATGGACCAGTGCGCACCTGGACCCTCGCCCTCGCCCTCGATCGCGACGACCCCGCGCCGCTCGCGGTGCAGATCGCCCGCGGCCTCGCCGCGCGCATGCGCTCGGGCGCGCTCGAGCCCGGGGCGGCGCTCCCCTCGAGCCGCGAGCTCGCCCGCGCGCTGGCGGTGCACCGCAACACGGTCCTCGCCGCGTACGGCGAGCTCGCCGCCGAGGGCTGGATCGAGGCCGCCCGGGCGCGAGGCACGTTCGTGTCGCGCGAGCTGCCCGCCCGTCCGCCGCGGCGCTTCGCGCCCCCGCCCGCGGGGCGCGCCGAGCGAGCCGGGTTCGACCTGCCGGCCGCGCCGGTGCCCGCCGTCGCGCCGCCGCCGCCCGGGGCGCTGCAG
>NZ_JALCYX010000064.1:0-23790 GCF_022690695.1 Anaeromyxobacter sp. SG17 | reverse complement strand
CCCGCGCGCGCGGCGTGCGGCGGGGCGGTCGCGCGCGCGGAATCCGGCGCCGTGGACGGCGAGGGTTCCATCGGCGCGCGAGGGTAGCGCGTCGCGGCCGCTCCGGAGCGCCTGGCGCCGCTGCAAAGACGGGGCTCTGCGGCCCCCCGGCGGGCGCCGGTGCGCCGAGCTGCGCGCGCGGCAAGGCGCCGCGGTCAGTGAACGCTCTTCCCCTCGCCGCCTCCCCGGATCTCGATGCGCTTGCTCTGCGCGCGTCCCTTCGGAAGGGGCAGGGAGATCTCGAGCACTCCGTTCTCGAACCGCGCGTCGGCCTGCTCGGGATCCACGCCCTCGGGGAGCGGGATGGCGCGCCGGAAGGATCCGTAGCTCCGCTCGGAGCGGTAGAACCCCGCCCCCTCCTCCTTCTGCTCGCGCCGGCGCTCGCCCTCGATGACGAGCGCATCGTCCTTCACCTCGACGTGGAGATCGTCCTTGGAGAGCCCCGGCAGGTCGGCCCGGACCACGAGGTGGCCCTCGCGCTCGAGGACGTCGATCTCGGGAGTCCAGAGCCCGCCGCGGGAGAGCGCCTCGCCCCCCCGCTCACCTCGCGGCATGAGCCCGCCCATCCCGAACCCCGCGTTCTCGAACATGCGATCGAAGTCGTCCATCATCCGGCGCATCAGCGAGAAGGGGCTCATCGTGAAGAGATCGGACCCCCGGAGCATCGGCGCTCGCGCCTCCCTGCGGGAGAGGCCTCCGCCCGTCCGCTGCTCCCCGGCGCGCTCCATCCCCTGCTGCTTCGGCGTCTCGCCCGCCTTCGCCGCCCGCTGCTCGCCCCCCGCCTGCCCCTGCGCCTTCTTCTGCTCCGCTCCCGCCGGGTTCTCGTTCGCCATGACCGCTCCTTCCGGACTCGCGTCCGGGCATGGTTCCGCGGCGTGTCGCGCACGCCCGCGTGGATGGGTCGGCTCGACGGTGGTGATCCGCGACCGGCGCCGCAAAGCCCCTCGCGCATTCGCCCGCGCGGACCGGGCGCGGCCGGAGCGGCGCCCGGTGAGCGGGCGGCGGCCTGCGCCACGCCCGCCCGAGGGGCTCCGTTCGCGCGTGACGGAGGAGAGCGTCAGGCCGCCGCGGCCGAGGGGGCGACTGCCGTGGCGGGGCGCCGCCAGAAGCGCAGCGCGAGCGCGAGCGTCGCGAGCTGCACGACGGCGACGAGCGCCACGCAGGCGGGCCACCCGCCCGCGTGCCACGCGAGCGCGGGGAGCGCGCCGCCCGCGCTGCCGCCGAGGTAGTAGCAGGAGACGTACACACCGGAGGCGGCGGAGCGCATCTCGGCGGGCGCGGCGGCCTGGAGGTGGCTCGTGGAGGCGGACTGGCTCACGAACGCGGCGGAGCACGAGAGCGCGAGGCCGATCCCGATCACCCACAGAGAATGTACGAGCGTGAGGCCCCCGCCCGCCAGCGCTCCGGCGAGCGCCGCGGCGAGGCCGGCGCGCGGGCCGACGCGGTCGATCCAGCGGCCCGCGAACGGGACCACGAGCGCGCCGACGAGGTAGACGGAGAACATCCAGCTGAGCGCGCCGGCCCCGAGCCGGAACGGCGGCTCGGAGAGGTAGAGGGTCACGTACGTGAAGGTGGCGACGAGCGTGAAGAGGACGTTGAAGCCCACCGCGAACGTCGCGAGCAGGCGCGGATCGTCGAGGTGGCCGGCGAGGGCGCGCAGCGCCGCGAGCGGCGGGCCGCGCCGCGGAGCCGGGCGGCGCTCCGGCGGGAGGCCGCGGGCGACGGCGAGCGCGCCCGCGAGCGTGATCGCGCCGAGGGCGACGAAGGCGGCGCGCCAGCCAGCGCGCTCGGCCACGAGCGCCGCGACCACGCGGCCGAGGAACCCGCCCACGACGTTGCCGCTCACGACGATCGCCATCCCGCGCGCCAGGCCGCCCTCCGCCCACTCCGCCGCGACGTACGAGATCGAGACGGCGTACACGCCCGGGACGGCGAGGCCCTGCGCGAACCGCCACGCGAGGAGCGACCGCATGCCGGGGGCCGTCGCGGCGAGCAGGGTGGGGACGGACAGCGCGAACAGCGACCCCACGATGAGCCGGCGCCGCCCCACGCGCTCCGCCAGCGCGCCCACGAACGGCGAGGCGAGCGCGATGGCGATGGGCGGGGCGCTCACCGTGAGGGCCGCAGCGGCCTTGGAGACGCCGAAGGCCACGCCGAGGAGCGGCAGGAGCGGCTGCGTCGCGTAGACGTTCAGGAACGCGCAGATCCCGGCGAGCGCGAGCGAGAGGAGCGCGGCGACCGGGCCGGGTGGCCGGGGAGCCTGGGGCGGGAGAGGGCGGGAGGGCATCGCTGACCGGGCGCGGCCCGGGACGCGTGAACTTGCCGCGGCGGTCAGCAAGACGTCCAATATATCTTTCGTCGCGAATGATACTCTGGAGGTCTCACCATGGAGCTCCGACACCTCCGCTACTTCGTGGCCGTCGCCGAGGAGCTGCACTTCGGCCGCGCCGCGGCGCGGCTCCACATCGCGCAGCCGCCGCTCAGCCAGCAGATCCGGCAGCTCGAGCGCGAGCTCGGCTTCGAGCTGTTCCTCCGGACGAACCGGCGGGTCCGGCTCACCGAGGCGGGCGGGACCTTCCTGCTGGACGCGCGGGGCATCCTCGAGCGCGTCTCCCGGGCGGCCGAGTCGGCGCGCCGGGT
Organism: Anaeromyxobacter sp. SG17; assembly: GCF_022690695.1. Lineage (NCBI taxonomy): Bacteria > Pseudomonadati > Myxococcota > Myxococcia > Myxococcales > Anaeromyxobacteraceae > Anaeromyxobacter > Anaeromyxobacter sp. SG17. The sequence continues at coordinate 21,111 of NZ_JALCYX010000064.1, read as the reverse complement.
GGCGCGCGGCGAGGTGGGGTCGCTCGCGGTGGGGTTCGTCGCGTCCGCCACCTACGCGCTGCTCCCGCGCCTCGTCCGGACGTTCCGGCAGCGCCACCCCGAGATCGCGCTCACGCTCACCGAGCTCTCCACCGCCGAGCAGGTGGCGGCGATCCGGGCGGGCTCGATCCAGCTCGGCCTCGCCCGGCCGCCCGTCGGCGACGAGACGCTCCGGGAGGACCCGCTCGCGGAGGAGCCGCTCGTCGTGGCGCTCGCGGCACGCCACCCCCTCGCCGCGCGCCGCGCGCTCTCCCTGCGCGCGCTCGCCGAGGAGCCGTTCGTGCTCTTCCCGCGCCAGCCACGGCCGGGCTGGGCGGACGAGGTCGTGAACGCCTGCCGCGCGGCGGGCTTCCGCCCCGAGGTCGCGCAGGAGACGCTCGAGCTGTCGACCACCGTCGCCCTCGTCGCGGCCGGGATCGGCATCACGCTCGTCCCCGAGTCGGCGCAGACGGTCCGGCTCCCCGGCGTGGTCTACCGGCCGCTGCGGAGCCCCGCCCCGCGCACGCGCCTCGTCGCCATCCACCGGCCCGAGGACCCGCGCCCGGTGGTGCAGCGCTTCCTCGCGGTCGCGCACGAGGTGATCGGCGCGGGCGCGGGCGGGAGCGGCTGAGCGACGTTCACTTCCTGGCCACGGGAGCGCGCGCGGCGCCGCCCTTCCAGCGGACGGGCGGGGGCCCTCGCGGGCGGCGCAACCGGGACCCGGGGCGGCTGCCCTGGCGGGCGAGGCTCCGCTCGCGCGCGGCCCGCCCGCTCTGGCAGACTGCGGGCGTGCGCGACGCGCTCGACTACGACTTCATCGTCATCGGCTCCGGCTTCGGCGGCGCCGTCTCCGCCCTCCGGCTCAGCGAGAAGGGCTACCGCGTCGCGGTGCTCGAGATGGGAAAGCGCTGGGGTCCGGATGACTTCGCGGCCACGAACTGGAACGTCCGCAAGTCCCTCTGGATGCCGCGGCTGCTCTGCTACGGCATCCAGCAGATCTCGGTCCTGAAGCACGTGCTCGTGCTGCACGGCGCGGGCGTGGGCGGTGGCAGCCTCGTCTACGCGAACACGCTGCTCGAGCCGCCGGCGCGCGCGTTCGAGGACCCGCGCTGGCCGGCGGGCGTGGACTGGGCGGCGTCGCTCGCGCCCCACTACAGGACCGCGCGCTTCATGCTGGGGGCGACCCCGGCGCCGGAGACGTTCCCGGCCGACGAGCTCTTGCGGCAGGTGGTGGAGGAGGAGACGGGGCGCGGGAGCACGTTCGCGCGCCACACGGTGGGCGTGTACTTCGGCGAGGCGGGCCGGACGGATCCGGATCCGTTCTTCGGCGGGGAGGGGCCTCCGCGCACCGGCTGCACGCTGTGCGGCGGCTGCATGACGGGGTGCAAGCACGGCGCGAAGAACACCCTCGACCGGAACTACCTCTTCCTCGCCGAGCGGCGCGGCTGCGTCATCCACCCGGAGACGAAGGTCCTCGACGTGCGGCCGGCGCCGGGCGGCGGCTACGAGGTCCGCACCGTCCGCTCCACGCGCCCGCTCTCGCGGCGGACGCGGGTGCTCCGCGCGCGGGGCGTGGTCTTCGCCGCCGGCGCGCTCGGGACGGTGAACCTGCTCCTGCGCTGCCGGGAGCGCGGCAGCCTCCCGCGCCTCGCCGCGCCGCTCGGCGACTACGTGCGGACGAACAGCGAGGCGCTCCTCGCGGTCACCGCGCGGGGGGACGCCGTCGACTACAGCCGCGGGATCGCCATCACCTCCGGGATCGACGCCGACGCGGACACCCACGTGGAGATCGTCCGCTACGGCAAGGGCCACGACGCGATGGCGCTCCTGTCGACGCACCTCACCGGCGCCGGCCCGCCCTGGCCGCGCTGGCTCCGCTGGCTCGGCAACGCGGTCCGCCATCCCCTGGACTTCGTCCGCGCCCACTGGCCTTTCGGCTGGGCGCGACGCACGGCGATCCTCCTCGTGATGCAGCCGCTCTCGAGCCACATGCGGCTGCGGCTCGCGCGGCGGCCCTGGGGCAGGGCGCTCTCGAGCGAGCTCGCCCGGGGCCAGGCGCGGCCCCCGACGTACATGCCCCTCGCGAACGCCCTCGCCGCGCGGATGGCGCGGAAGATGGGCGGCGTCCCGCAGAGCGGCCTCCACGAGGTGTTCCTCGGCGCCTCCAGCACGGCGCACATCCTCGGCGGCGCGACGATGGGTGCCACGCCGGAGGACGGGGTGTGCGATCGGGCGGGGAGGATCTTCGGGTACGAGGACCTCTACGTGGCGGACGGGAGCCTCGTGCCGGCGAACCTGGGCGTGAACCCGTCGCTCACCATCACGGCGCTGGCCGAGCACGTGATGAGCGGGATCCCGGTGAGCGGGGAGGGTGCGGGGAAGCCGGCGCCGCGGCCGGGGTGACGGGCGGGTGGGCGAGGTCGAGGTCGCGGTCGAGCGCCCCGCTCGCGAGCGCGGCGAGGTGCGGCTGGCCTGCCGGCGCCGTCGGCCGCCCGCGGCGGGACGTTCGCCTGCCGAGCGTCCGCTCAGCGCGCCGGGCGCGCCGCGGCGTCGAGCCCGGCGAGGAGCTCGCGGTGAAGGGCGACGAACCCGGCGCCCCGCGCGCGGAGCGCCCGGGCGAGCGCGCCCGGGAGATCGAGCGCGCGGTTCGCCCGGACGCGCGCGGCGTGCTCGGTCCGGACGTCGTGCGGGATGCGGAGCGACCAGTTCGCGCCGGACACCGTCCCCGGCACGTTGTACGGCGCTCGCGAGCCGAGGAGGTCCGTGAAGTGGACCATCACGTGCCGCGCCGGCCCGACGAACAGCTCCGCGAAGCGCGCCTGCGCGAGCGCGGCAGGATCCGCCGCGACGGCGCGCGCCCAGGCCGCGCGATCCTCGTTCTCCGCGAGGAGACGCGACGCGAGGTGCTCGGCGTGCCGCCCGGACGCTCCCGTCTCGACCCAGCGCTCCGCCTTCGTCCACACGGTGGGCGTGTCGTGGTTCCCGAGCATGATCCAGTCCTCGGGTTTGGCGTTCTCCCCGCGATAGACGTCGCGAGGATCGTCGAGGTTCGCCTTCTGGGTCACGCGGAACCGGCCGAGGCCGTGCCGCGCGATGACGCGCGCGAGCGGGTACGGCTGCGTGCTCAGGATCTCGCAGGCGACGTCGCGCGGCTCGGGCACCGCCTCCATGATCACGTCGAAGAGCGCCCCGTAGCGCGCGACCTGGTCATCGTCGAGCGAGACCACCCGGTCGTCCGCGTGCCGTGGCACGCCGGGGTTCACCTGGTCGGCGCGCGCGATCGCGAGGGCGGCCAGCTCCGGCAGCTCGGGAGAGCAGAAGAGCCGCGCCCCCGCCCGGACCGCCGCGCCGGGCTCGCCGCCGGCGCGGTAGACCCACGGCGCGACGAGGCCGTGCGGGTGATCGACGCGGAGCCCGTCGTGCTCCGCGAGCACCTTGCGGACTCGCGCGCGCAGGAACCGGATGACCGGCCCGTCCGCGCGCCCGCCCGACGCGTCCGTCTCGAAGTAGCCGCGCGGATCGAGCACCGCGAACCCCCACGGCTGGCCCTCCGGGTCGGTCCTGCTCGGCGGCGCGCCCATGCGCCATCCGTCGAGGACGAGCCCCTGCGCCGCCCAGACGTCGCGCTCGGACATCCCCGCCTGGAGGTCGGCGTGGAGCGCGAGCCCGAGGGCGCGGGCGCGAGCGCGGAACGCGGCGTGCTGCTCGTGCGCGAGGAGCTGCACGAGGGAGTGGTCCTCGACCTCGCCGCGGTGGCGCGCGAGCAGGGCCTCCCGGCGGCTCGCGCCGGCCGCCCCGGCGCCGGGCCCCGGGGCGAAGAGCTCGCGGTCCTCGCGGCTCGGCCACGCGCGCCAGCTCGCGCCACCGTGCTCCCGCTCGAGCACCTCGTACAGCGCGTCCGGGACGAGCCAGCCGGCGTGCTCCGCGCGGAATGCCGTGAGCCGCGCCGCGAGCTCCGCAACAGGGCCCCCCGCGCCCGCCGCGCGCGCGGCGCGGAACCGCGCGGCGACCTCGGCGAGGGCGCGCCGCATCGCGGCGAACGCGTAACCGTACGCCACCCGGTCGCCGCCCGGCCGCGCGGCGACGAGCTCGGCGAGCGTCTCCTCCCGGAGCAGGCACGCCCACTCCGGGCGCGTGAGCGGCGCGAGCGCGATCGAGAGCGGATTGCGAGAGAAGAGGGTGCCGTCGTAGGGCGACGGATTCGACGCGGAGGTGGCGCCCGAGGGGCCGAGCTGGAGGCCGTCGAAGCCGAGCGCGGAGGCGAGCTCGAGCAGCTCGACAGCGCCGTCGGCCGAGGGCGAGCCGCGGCCCACGTCCTCGCCGGGGAGAGTGGGGAAGGCGGCGTCGTGGACGCCGAGGAGGAGGCGGCGGATGCCGAGCGCTTCGAGCGCCTCACGGACGAGCCGCCGGGCGGGGGGGGACAAGGCGGCGAGAGGCTAGCACGGACCACGAGCGGAGACCTTGCACGGCGGGGGAGCGGGAGGGCGGACGGGGGGGAAATGGGCGAGGGGGCGGGCGCCTCGACTCGACCCCGACCCCTTGCCGCCCGCGAACGGTAGATGTCCGCCCGGCCGCTCCCGCGCCGGACGGCAGCGCGCCATGCGCGGCGCGGTGGGCCACCCACAGATTGCACTCGAGCCCCGCGCCCGAGAGGTGGACATGGCCAAGCGCGCACGCCCGGAGGCGGCCCAGCCGCCGGCCGAGCGCCCGCCACGCGTCGTCATCGAGAACGTCGCTCCGGAGATCGACGCCGGCCGCTTCCCGGTGAAGCGGACGGTGGGGGAGCAGGTCGTCGTCGAGGCGGACGTGTTCACGGAGGGGCACGACGCGCTCGTGGCCGTCCTACGCCACCGGCGCGAGGGCGAGCCCTCCTGGACGGAGGTCGCGATGGCGCCGGTGGGGAACGACCGCTGGCGCGCGTCCTTCGCCGTCCGGGCGCTCGAGCCGCACCGCTACACGATCGAGGCCTGGGTGGACGCGTTCGGGAGCTGGGCGCACGGCTTCGAGAGGAAGCTGGCGGCCGGCGCGGTCGAGCCCGTGGACCTGCTCGTCGGGGCCGAGCTCGTCGAGCAGGCGGCAGCGCGGGCGGAGGGCGACGAGGGCGCGCGGCTGCGGGGCTCTGCGGCGGCGCTCCGGGGGGATGCGCCGCTCGAGGAGCGGGCGCGGCAGGCGCTCGATCCGGAGCTCCGGCTCGCCGTCGCCCGTCACCCGGATCGCAGCGGCGCGGCGCGCCATGCGCGGGAGCTCGTCGTCTCGGTGGATCGCGAGCGCGGTCGCTTCAGCGCCTGGTACGAGCTGTTCCCGCGCTCGGCGTCCCCCGAGCCCGGCCGCCACGGGACCCTGAGGGACGTGGTCGATCGGCTGCCGTACGTCGCCTCGATGGGCTTCGACGTCCTCTACCTCCCGCCCATTCACCCGATCGGGCGCGCCTTCCGCAAGGGCCGGAACAACAGCACGGAGGCGACGCCGGTGGACGTCGGCAGCCCGTGGGCGATCGGCGGGCCCGAAGGCGGGCACACCGCGATCCACCCGGAGCTCGGCACGGCGGAGGACTTCCGGCGGCTGGTCTCGCGGGCGCGCGAGCTCGGCCTGGAGCTCGCCCTCGACGTCGCGTTCCAGTGCTCGCCGGATCACCCGTGGGTGAAGGAGCATCCGCAGTGGTTCCGGCGCCGCCCGGACGGGAGCGTCCAGTACGCGGAGAACCCTCCCAAGAAGTACCAGGACGTCTACCCGCTCGAGTTCGACAACCCGGACTGGCGCGCGCTCTGGTCGGCGCTCCTCGACGTCGTCCTGCACTGGGCGGACGAGGGGGTGCGGATCTTCCGCGTCGACAACCCCCACACGAAGCCGTTCCGCTTCTGGGAGTGGCTCATCGCCGAGGCGCGGCGGACGCGGCCCGACCTCGTGTTCCTCGCCGAGGCGTTCACGCGGCCGAAGGTGATGTACCACCTCGCGAAGCTCGGCTTCACGCAGTCCTACACCTACTTCAGCTGGCGCAACACGAAGGGGGAGCTCACCCAGTACCTCACCGAGCTCACGCGCAGCCCGGTGAAGGACTTCTTCCGTCCGAGCTTCTGGCCCAACACGCCGGACATCCTCCCCGAGCCCCTCCAGTACGGCGGCCGGCCGATGTTCCAGGCGCGGCTCGTGCTCGCCGCGACGCTCGCGGCGAGCTACGGGATCTACGGCGCCGCGTTCGAGCACATGGAGGGGCGCGCCGTGCGGTCCGGGAGCGAGGAGTACCTCGACTCGGAGAAGTACCAGCTGCGCAGCTGGCAGCTCGACCGCGAGGACAGCCTGCGCGACTTCATCGCGCGCGTGAACCGCATCCGCCGGGAGCACCCGGCCCTCCAGTCGAACGAGCGCCTCGCGTTCCACCCGATCGACAACGAGCAGCTCATCGCCTACTCCAAGGCGAGCGAGGACCTCTCCGATCTCGTGCTCGTGGTGGTGAACCTCGACCCGCACCACGTCCACGCCGGCTGGCTGGAGCTCCCGCTCGAGCTGCTCGGGCTGCGCGGCGACGAGCCGTACCAGGTCCACGACCTGCTCGGCGGCGGCCGGTACCTCTGGCACGGCGAGCGGAACTACGTGGAGCTCGATCCGGCGAGCGCGCCGGCCCAGATCTTCCGCATCCGCCGCCGGGTCCGGACCGAGCGCGACTTCGACTACTTCATGTGAACGGGCCGAGGGGGCAGATGGAGGAGTCGCTCGCGACGATCACGACGGGTGGGCCGTGGGACGGGATCCTGGAGCCCGGCCCGGCGCGGGAGAGCCTCGAGGAGGTGCTGCCGCGCTACCTCCTGGGCCGGCGGTGGTTCGGCGGGAAGGCCCGCCACATCCTGCGGGTGGCGGTCCTGGACGCCGCGCGGATCGGCTCGGGGCCGGGAGCGCCGAGCCTCGTGCTCCTCGCCGTCTCGTACGCCGAGGGCGCGCCGGAGGTCTACTCGCTCCCGCTCGCCTTCGCCTCCGGCGCAGCGGCGGACCGCGTCCGCGCGGACTTCCCCGGAGCGGGGGTCGCGGCGCTCCGCGCCGGCGGTCAGCCGGGCCTCCTCTACGCGACGGATCGCGACCCGGCCTTCTCGCGCGCGCTCCTCGACGCCATCGCGCACGGCCGCACGTTCCGGGCGCGCGCCGGCACGCTCGTCGCCTGGCCGACGCAGGCGTTCGCGCGCGAGGCGCCCGGGGTCGAGGCGCTCGCCCCGGCGCCGCTCGGCGCAGAGCAGAGCAACACCTCCATCCGCTTCGGCGAGCGGCTCGTCCTGAAGCTCTTCCGTCGCACGGAGGCGGGCGCGAACCCGGAGCTCGAGGTCGGCGAGTACCTCACCGAGCGGGCCGCGTTCCCGAACGTCCCGCCGGTGCTCGGCGCGGTGGAGTACCGGCCGTCGAGCGGCGAGCCCCGCGCGCTGGCGCTCCTGCACGCGTTCGTCCCGAACCAGGGCGACGCCTGGACCTTCACGCTCGGCGAGCTCGCCGCGTTCCTCGAGCGCGCCGCCGGCACCGCGCCGCCCGCGCCTCCCCCCGGTCCCCTCGTCGAGCTCGCCGGCCGGGCGCCGCCGCCGGAGCTCCGCACGCTCGCGGCGCCGTCGCTCGACTCGGCCGGGTTGCTCGGCCGCCGGACCGCGGAGCTGCACCTCGCCCTCGCGCGCGGATCGGACCACGAGGCGTTCCGGCCGGAGCCGTACTCGCCCGAGGACCGGCGCGCGCTCCACGACGGGGCGATCCGTCAGGTCCGCGGCGCGCTCGCGCTCCTCCGCGCGCGGCTCGGGACGCTCGCGCCGGACGTGCGCGCGCGCGCCGAGGCGATCCTCGCGCGCGAGGGCGACCTCGAGCGGCGCCTGCGCTTCGTCCTCGAGCGACCGCTCACCGCGCTGCGCACGCGGACGCACGGCGACTACCACCTCGGCCAGGTGCTCTGGACGGGGCGTGACTTCGTCGTCATCGACTTCGAGGGCGAGCCCGCGGCGCCGCTCGCGGCCCGGCGCGCGAAGGGGTCGCCGCTGCGGGACGTGGCAGGGATGATCCGCTCTTTCCACTACGCGTCGTGCCAGGGGGCTGCTCGGCGCCCGGCGAGCGCGGGGGGTCGCCCCGAGGACGGGGGCCGGGCCGAGGCGTGGGCGCGGGTGTGGTATCCCTGGGTCGCGGCGGCGTTCCTCCGCGCGTACCTCGACGTCGCCGAGGGCGGGCGCTTCCTCCCCCGGGCCGGCGCGGAGGTGCGCGCGCTGCTCGAGCTGCACCTCACTGAGAAGGCGCTGTACGAGCTCGCGTACGAGCTCAACAACCGGCCGGAGTGGGTGGGGCTGCCGCTGCTCGGGATCGCCGGGCTCCTCGCCACCGAGCCGGATCGAGACCGGGAAGGGGAGGAGAGCTTGCCGAGGAAGGGAACGAGGGACGCGCAGCGCGCCGCCGCGCGCGCCGCAGGGCGGGCGCAGGAAGACGCGCCGGGCGAGGTGCTCGCGCGCGGTGGTCCCGGAGAGCTCGACCGGCACCTGTGGAACGAGGGGACGAACCACCGCGCCTACCGGACGCTCGGCGCGCACCTCGGCGCGTTCGACGGCGTCGAGGGCGCGTCCTTCACGGTCTGGGCGCCGAACGCCGAGCGCGTCTCCGTGATCGGAGACTTCAACGGCTGGGACAAGGCGCGCCACCCGCTCCGCCGCCTCGACGACTCCGGGCTGTGGCAGGGCTTCTTGCCCGGCGTGAAGAAGGGCGCGGTCTACAAGTACCACCTGCGATCGCGCGAGCGCGGCTACGAGGTGGACAAGGCGGATCCGTTCGGCCTCATGCACGAGGCCGCGCCGGGGACGCAGTCCGTCGTGTGGAACCTCGCGTACGACTGGGGCGACGACGCCTGGATGCGCTCGCGGCGCGAGCGGAACGGGCTCGCGAGCCCGATGAGCATCTACGAGGTGCACCTCGGCTCGTGGCGGCGCGTCCCGGAGGAGGGGAACCGGTCGCTCACTTACCGCGAGCTCGCGCCACTCCTCGCCGATCACGCCGCGAGGATGGGCTTCACCCACGTCGAGCTGCTCCCGATCACCGAGCACCCGTTCTACGGATCGTGGGGCTACCAGACGACGGGCTACTTCGCGCCGACGAGCCGCTACGGCACGCCGCAGGACTTCATGTTCCTCGTGGACACGCTCCACCAGCGGGGCCTCGGGGTGATCCTGGACTGGGTCCCGTCGCACTTCCCGACCGACGCGCACGGGCTCGCGTACTTCGACGGCACGCACCTGTTCGAGCACGCGGACCGACGCCAGGGCCACCACCCGGACTGGGACAGCTTCATCTTCAACTACGGGCGCAACGAGGTGCGGAGCTTCCTGCTCTCCTCGGCGATGTTCTGGCTCGACGCGTACCACGTGGACGGCCTGCGCGTGGACGCGGTCGCCTCGATGCTCTACCTCGACTACTCGCGCAAGGCGGGCGAGTGGATCCCGAACCGTTACGGCGGCCGCGAGAACCTCGAGGCGATCGCGTTCCTCCGCCGCTTCAACGAGGTCGTGTACGCGGAGCACCCCGACGTCCAGACCATCGCCGAGGAGTCCACCTCGTGGCCGATGGTCTCGCGCCCCCTCTACGTCGGCGGCCTCGGGTTCGGGATGAAGTGGGACATGGGGTGGATGCACGACACCCTCGCGTACATGGGCCACGATCCCGTGTTCCGGCGCTTCCACCACAACGAGGTGACGTTCCGGATGATGTACGCGTTCTCCGAGAACTTCGTCCTCGCGCTGTCGCACGACGAGGTGGTCCACGGGAAGCGATCCCTGCTCGACCGGATGCCGGGCGAGGGCCGGCAGAAGTTCGCGAACCTGCGCCTCCTCTTCGCGTACCAGTGGGCGCAGTCGGGCAAGAAGCTCCTCTTCATGGGCGGTGAGCTCGCGCAGGGCCAGGAGTGGAGCCACGAGCGGAGCCTCGACTGGCACCTGCTCGAGCGGGAGCAGCACGAGGGCGTGAGGGCCTGGGTCGAGGACCTGAACCGGCTCATGCGCGAGAGCCCCGCCCTGCACGTCCGCGACTTCGACCCGGGCGGCTTCGAGTGGGTCGACGCGAACGACGCCGAGGCGAGCGTGCTGTCGTTCCTGCGCCGGGGAGGGGAGGCCGATCCCGAGCTTCTCGTCGTCCTCAACTTCACGCCGGTGCCGCGCCAGAACTACCGGGTGGGCGTGCCGCGCGGCGGGTTCTGGCGCGAGGTCCTGAACAGCGACGCGTCCCGCTACGGCGGCGCCGGCTTCGGCAACCTGGGCGGGCAGGAGGCGGCGCCGGTGGGCGCGCACGGACGGCTACACTCGCTCACCCTCACGCTCCCGCCCCTCGGGGCGCTGTTCTTCCGCCGCGAGCCGGGCGCCTGACGCCCCGGCCCTCCGGCGCCCTGCCGGACCAAGGCGGGCGGGCGGGCAGCACCCGTCGCGTCCGCCGGCGCCCCGGACCTCCCGGCCCGCGGCGGGCGAAGGGCGCCCGGGCCCCCTTCGGCCGCCGCCCCGGTTCCGCTATCCTGCGCCGGTATGCCTGCGGAGGTGCCGAAGCCGAGGGTCCTGGTGGTCGACGACGATCACGCCAACCTGCGCACGTTTCGCATCGTGTTCCGGGCGGAATACGACGCGACGCTCGCCCTGTCCGGAGACGAGGCCCTCTCCGAGCTGGCCGCGGGGAGCTTCGACGTCGCGCTCGTGGACTACGCGATGCCGGGCATGAACGGGCTCGAGCTGCTCGTCCGGATGCAGCGGGCGCACCCGGAGGTCGGCCGCGTCATGGTGACCGGCTACCCCGATCACCCGGAGCTCGCCGAGGCCGCGCGCACCGGGATCGCCGCGGCGGTCGTCATGAAGCCGTGGGATCGCGACGACCTCCAGCGCACGCTCGACGAGCAGGTCCGGATCGCGCGGGCGCGGCGCGCGGGGGCCTCCGGCGGCGACGCGCCGTGAGCGCCGGAGCCGCGAGCCCGGACCTCGAGGCCGGCTTCGAGGCCTCGTGCCTCGCGCGGGAGCGCTGGGAGGGCACGACCGCGGTCGTCCTCTCCGCGGTGCTCATCCCGCTCTGGATCGTCTTCGACGCGCTGCTCGAGCCGGAGTGGGTGCAGCCCTTCACCGCCATGCGCCTCGCGGCGACCGCGGTGGCCTCGATCTGCGTGGTCGCCATCCGCCGGGCGCGGACGACCCGCGGGCTGCGCGCGTGGGTCGTGCTGGCGCTGGCGGTGGGCGGCGCGTCGATCGCCCTGATGCTGCCGCACGTCCGGCACTTCCCGGCCTACGTCTTCGGCTTCTCGCTCTTCTTCTGGGGGGCGGGGGCGATGTTCTCCTGGCCGGCCCGGTGGTCCCTCGCGCTGTTCGGGTTCCTGCTCGCCGTGATGTCCGCGGGGTTCGCCGTGTGGCCGGACGCCCGCGAGCTCGCGGACTTCGTGGCGGCCGGCTTCTACATCGGCAGCGCGGGGGTCATCGCGACGATCATGACGCTCGTGCGCAGCCAGCTCGTGCGCGACGGCTTCGTCGTGTCGCACGAGCTCGCGATGCGCAACGCCGACGTCGAGCGCACGCTCGAGCAGCTCCGCGACGCGCAGGCGCGCCTCGTCGCCTCGGAGAAGCTCACCGCGCTCGGGCGGCTCCTCGCCGGCCTCTCCCACGAGATCAACAACCCGCTGAACGTGCTCCACAACAACCTCGACCCGCTCGGCGCCTCGCTCGGAGGCTTGCTCGAGGTCGCGCGCGCCGCCGAGGCCGCGACGGCCGCGGACCTGCCCGCGCTGCGCCGGCGATGCGCCGAGCTCGACGTGGACACCACCTCGAAGGACGTCCGGGACGCGACCGAGATGATGCGCGCGGCGATGGAGCGGGTGCGGCAGGTTCACGCCGATCTGCGGGCCTTCATCCGCGGGGACGCGCCCGGCATGGTGCTGGGCGATCCCGGGGAGGGGCTCCGCGCGACCGCGACGCTCCTCTCGCGCAGGTTGCCGGAGGCGGTCCGCGTGGAGGTGGACGTGGGCCCGCTCCCGCGGACTGCCTTCCAGCCCGGACAGCTCAACCAGGTCTGGCACAACCTCGTCCAGAACGCGCTCGACGCCGTCGGGGACGCGGGCACCGTCACGGTCCGGGCGCGCGCGGTCGGCGACCGGATCGAGGTCACCGTCGCGGACAGCGGGCCGGGTGTCGCGCGGGAGCACCAGGCGCGCCTCTTCGAGCCTTTCTTCACGACGAAGGGCGTCGGGAAGGGCACCGGGCTGGGGCTCGCGATGAGCTACCAGATCGTCGAGCGCCACGGCGGGGCCATGTTCCTCGACGGCGGCTACACGAACGGAGCCCGCTTCGTGATCCAGCTCCCGGTGCGCGCCGCGTCCGCGCTGCCGGTCCTGGCGGGGAGCGACCCGGGCGCGTCCCGCCGCGCGGGGTAACACGGCCGCGACTCCGTCGCCGCCGACCCGGACGAGCCGCCCCCGTACGGCGGACGGCCGGCGAGGAGGGTGAGCGTATCCTCGACGCACGCGGCGTGTGCTCCCGCCTCGTCGAGGAGGATCTCCCGTGCGTGCCACCGCCGCTCTCGTCCTCGCCGGCCTCGCCCTGGCCGGCTGTCACTCCGGCGCGGGCGGGCCGGAGGTCGCGATCGCCCGCGTCGGCCTCGACCCCATCGCCGGGTGCGAGGACCTCGCCCGCGCCCTCCGGGATCGCCTCGTCGCAGACATGGACCGCGCCCTGGACGCGAACCTGGCGACCGCGCTCGAGGGGCGCTGCTGGGCCTACGGCGGCGCGGTCCCGCCCCTCGCGCCCGCGGGCGACGCGGGCGACGGGGGCGGCGCGAAGGCCTTTTCCGACACGAACGTCCAGGTCGCGGGCGTGGACGAGCCGGACCTCGTGAAGACCGACGGGAACCTCGTCTACGCGATCGGCGACGGGCGCCTCCAGATCGTGGACGCCTGGCCCGCCGCGGAGGCGCACCGGATCGCGGCGGTCGAGGTCGAGGGGACGCCGCGGCGGCTCCTCCTCAACGAGGGCCGCGTCGTCGTGTTCTCGTCGCTCTCGGCGCCCACCCCGGAGCCCGGCCCGACCCCGGTCCCGCCCTCGGGCGGCGGCGGGGTGCCCGTGCCGGGGGGTACGACCGCGAGCCCGGTCGCCGTGCCGGCCGGCGACTGCACCTACGGCTACGACTGCGTGCCCACGGGCGACGGGAACCCCTCGAAGATCACCGTGCTCGACGTCTCGGACCCGGCCCGGCCGCGCGTGCTCCGCGAGGTGACCTTCAACGGCTCGTACCTCGCGGCCCGGAGGATCGGCGCGTCCGTCCACGCCGTCCTCGCGCTGCCCGAGCGGACGGTGCCGGGCCTCGCGTACTGGCCGAGCACGTTCGTATGCGGTGACGGCACGTCGCCCCGGGCGATCCGCGAGGCCTTCGAGGAGCTCCGCCGCGCGAACCGCGCCCTCATCGAGGGCGCGGAGCTCGGCGCGTTCGTGCCCGCGGTTCGCGACGTCCGCCACGACGCCGGCGGCGACGCCGTGGACGCGGACGTGCTCGGGGCCTGCCCCGGCTTCCACGCCTCGGCGGAGGGGCTGGGGGTCGGGTTCGTCTCGGTCGCCTCGCTCTCGACGGACGGCGAGGGCCCGCTCTCGGTGACGACCGTGCTCGGCCGGCCGGGCTTCGTCTACGCCGCGCCGGCGGCGCTGTACGTCGCGTCGCCGCACGCCTGGCGCGGCGGCGGGAGCTGGTTCTGGGCGGAGCCAGAGGCCTCCCCCGAGGCCACGACCGTGCACGCGTTCCAGCTCGCGGACGCTCCCGGGCCGCGCGCCGAGTACCGCGCGAGCGGCGTCGTCGAGGGGCGGGTGCTGAGCTCGTTCTCGCTGGACGAGCACGCGGGGGTGCTCCGGATCGCCACCACGACCGGCCACTCGCCGGATCCCGCCGCGCACAGCGCGGTGGCGGTGCTGCGGGACGCGGGCGGGATCCTCGAGGAGGTCGGGCGGGTGGACGGCATCGCTCCCTCGGAGGACATCCGCTCCGTCCGCTTCGACGGCGCGCGCGGGTTCGTCGTGACCTTCAAGAAGACCGATCCGCTGTTCGTGCTCGACCTCGCGGATCAGGCGGCGCCCGCCATCGCCGGGGAGCTGAAGGTCCCGGGCTTCTCGACCTACCTGCACCTCATGGATCCGGACCACCTCCTCACCCTCGGCTACGACGCGTCGGACCAGGGCGGGTTCGCCTGGTTCACCGGGATCCAGCTCCAGCTCTTCGACGTCGCCGATCCCGCCGCGCCGGCGCTCGCGTACCGGGAGCTCATCGGTACGCGCGGGTCCACCTCGCAGGCGGTGACCGACCACCTCGCCTTCAACTACTTCGCGGAGAAGGCGCTCCTCGCGCTGCCCATCGTCATCTGCGAGGGCGGCGACCCGGCCGGCGGCTACGGCGACCTCATGACCTTCAGCGGGCTGCGCGTCTACCGCGTCCGCGCCGACGCGGGCTTCACCTACCTCGGGGGCGTGGCGCACGCGACGCCGGAGACGCCCGAGACCTACCGCGACGCGTGCTCCGGCTGGTGGACCGACGCGAGCACGCCGGTGAAGCGCAGCCTGTTCCTCGAGGACTTCGTGCTGTCGTTCACGGACGGCGAGGTGCGTGTCCAGGACACGCGCTCGCTCGGCGCGGATCTCGCGCGGATCGACTTCACCGCTCCGTGACGGCCTCGCCGGGACCGCGCGCCGCCGCGGCCCGGCGACGGCGCGCGCGCACCGCCCAGGCGACGAGGGCCGCGAGCGCCACGGCCGCGAGGATCCCGAGCTCGACGCGCCGCAGGTCGCGGTGGGCCTCCGCGAGGTGGTGCGAGGCGAGGTAGCCGACCGTGACGACGAGGGGGACGGAGACGAGCGCGGAGAGCCCGTCCGCGAGGAGGAAGGTCAGACGCCCGACGCCGTGGGTCCCCGCGAGCGCGAAGGCCGGCAGGCGGAGCCCGGAGGTGTGGCGCGCGACCACGATGGTCCAGAACGCGTGGCGCTCGAAGTGCCGCTCGAGCCACGCGCGCCGCCCCGGCGTGAGCACGCGCCGCACCGGCCGGCTCTCCATGACCGCGTCGCCGTGCCGCCGGGCGAGCGAGTAGAAGAGGAAGTCGCCGCCGACGATCCCGACCCAGCAGGCGACGACCGACGGCACGAACCGGAGGTAGCCCTGGTGCGCGAGGACGCCGGCGGTGAGCTGGGTGAGCTCCTCGGGCAGGGGCACGCCGACGCCCGCTCCCACGAGGAGCGCCAGGATGGCCCCGTAGCCGAAGTGCTCGACGAACCGCTCGACCATCGAACGGTAAGGTAGCCCTCGCGGCGGTCAGCGGTAGTCGGTGAGCTTGCGGCGCGTGCCGCCGAGCCGCGGCTCGGTCTTCGCCTGGCACGCCGGGCAACGGGTCGCGTAGGGCATCACCGCGAGCCGCCCGGGCGCGATCTCCTCGTCGCAGTCCTCGCACAGCCCGAAGTCCTCGGGGGCGTTCGCGAGCTTCGCGAGGGCCCGATCGATCCGCGCGACGAGCTCCGCCTGGCCCTTGTTGCGCTGCGAGGCGAGCACCTGGAGCATCTCGGAGAGCGCCTGCGCGTCCTCGTCCGCCACGCCGGTCGTGGCGGGATCCGTCCGGTTGGGCTCGATCCGGGCCGGGCCGGTCCGGAGGAGCTCGGCGCGGAGCCGCTCGAGCGTCTTCTTCACGTTCGCGCGCTGCCCTGGGGGCATTCCGGTACACGACTACCGGAAGCCGGCGCCGGGCGCCAGCCGGAGCCGCGGCCCGGTCGAGGTATTCTCCGGGGCCATGGTCTGGCACGTCACCGTGGACGGCAGCCCCGCCTGCACCTCCTCCCTCCTCGGTCCGGACGAGCGGCTCGAGCCGCCCGTCTGCGGCACCCGCAACCGCGACCGCGCGGAGGACTACGCGCGGCTCCTGCGCGAGCGCCACCCGGAGGCGACCGTGGAGGTGGTCGCGCACGGCTGCCCGATGCGCGGAGAGTGAGCGGCCGGCGTGGCCATGAGAGTGGCCGGGCCACGTCCGCACGGTTAGTTGGAGGCCGGCGGGGATCCCGAAACGAACGTCCGAGGCCCTCATGCGCGCCATCCGCTATCACGGTCCGAAGAAGCCGCTGCAGCTCGAGGAGATCGCCACCCCCGCTCCCGGCCCCGGCGAGGTGCGGGTCCGGGTGACCGCGGCGGGCGTGTGCCACACCGAGCTCCACTTCCTGTCCGGCCTGCTCGACCTCGGCGTGGCGCCGCTCACCCTCGGCCACGAGATCGTCGGACGGATCGAGCGCGTGGGGGAGGGGGTCGAGCCGGCGCGCGTGGGGGAGCGGGTCATCGTCTACTACTACTCCGGCTGCGGCCGCTGCCTGCACTGCCTGCGCGGCGACGAGAACCTGTGTGACGCCCTCCGGGCGGAGCACGGCTTCGTCACCGACGGCGGCTTCGCCGAGTACGTGCGGGTCCCCGCGCGGAACGCGGTCCCGCTCCCGGACGCGATCTCCGACGCCGACGCGGCGCCGATCGGCTGCGGCGTCACCACCGCGGTCCACGCGGCCGGCCTCGCGCGCGTGGGCCTCGGGGACTGGGTGGTCGTGTACGGCGTGGGGGCGGTGGGGTTCGGGCTCGTCCAGGTGGCGCGGCTGCGCGGCGCGCGCGTGATCGCCGTCGGCCGGACCCCGCGGAAGCTCGAGGCCGCCCGCGCGCTCGGCGCCGACGCCACGGTGCGCGCCGGCGAGGAGGACGTCGCCGCGCGCGTCCGCGAGCTCACCTCTGGCCGGGGCGCCGACGTGGTGTTCGAGCTCGTCGCGACGCGAGAGACGATGGCCGCGAGCGCGCGCTGCCTCGCGAAGCGCGGCCGGCTCGTCTTC
Organism: Anaeromyxobacter sp. SG17; assembly: GCF_022690695.1. Classification (NCBI taxonomy): domain Bacteria; kingdom Pseudomonadati; phylum Myxococcota; class Myxococcia; order Myxococcales; family Anaeromyxobacteraceae; genus Anaeromyxobacter; species Anaeromyxobacter sp. SG17. Next base: position 4,255 of record NZ_JALCYX010000064.1, on the reverse strand, counting down.
GTCGGCTACTCCGAGGACGCGCTCGAGATCCACCCGATCCAGCTCGTGGTCGGCGAGCAGAGCGTCCTCGGCTCGGTGGGGAACACGCTCGCCGAGCTGCGGGAGGCGGTCGAGCTCGTCGCCCAGGGGCGGGTGAGGACGATGGTCGACCGCGTGCTCCCGCTCGAGCGCTTCCAGGAGGGCGTGGACGCGCTCGCGGACGGGACCCTCCTCGGCCGGGCCGTCCTGAAGCCCTGAGGTTGGCGCGGGTGGCGCTAGGCCGCCGCGCTCATCCGCCGAACTCGGAGCGGGCGGACGCCATGCCGAGGCCGGCGATGGGGGTGACGCCCTCGCAGCGCATCCACTCGCCGGTGTCGAGCACGACCGCGTCCTCGTGCGTGCCCGCCGGCATCACGAGCTTCCGCTCCTGCAGGAGCACCTCGTCAACGAAGATCGGCACGCCGAACATCGCGAACGGCGGCTCCGCCCCGGCCTCGCACGGCTCGAAGCGCGGCGTGAACTCCGACTCCGCGACGAGCTCGGCCGGGCGCCCCGTCGCCTCCTCGAGGGCCGCGAGGCTCACGCGGTCGGTGGCCGCCACGACGGCGAACGCGATGAGGCCGTCGAGGCTGACGACGACCGGCTTGGCGACGCGGTGGCCGCTCACGTGCTCGGCAGCGGCGAGCTCCTGCGCGGACATCGCCGTGCGGTGGGTGTGGTGCTCGTACCCGCGATGGCTCTCGCGCAGGTGCGTCTCGATCAGCGATGGGATCATGGCCCGTCCTCCTTGCCGTACATGCGCATTCTGCGGCCGACGCGCCTCCCTCGCGGCGGCTCGCGTGGGCGGTCCCCGCGGGCGGGGAGCCGGCCGGCGGGCGCTCGCGTCGAAGCGCCGCGGGCACGCGTTCGCGGGCCCCGCCGCTCGGGCGCGGGGGGTCCGGAGACGGGACGGCCGCGCCTTCAGGGCGACGAGGCCGCGGGGGTCTGCGGCGTCGCCGCGTGCCCCGGGCGGACGAGCGAGATGGCGAACAGCACGGCGCCGACGAGCGCGTTGCTGACGCGGGCGATGCCCGAGACGTTGGTGAGGAACAGTGCCCCGATCGCGAGCAGCACCGCGACCACCGAGATCACGTAGCGCAGGCCTGGCTTGCCCTGCGCGGCGAACGCGGCGACGGCGACGACGAGCGCCGAGATGGCCGTGAACGCGGTGGAGAACGGCGTCTGCGGGAACGCGAAGGCGGAGATGAGCAGCCACGTCGCAAAGATCAGGTTCAGGGTGACGAAGCGCATCGACAGCCTCCTTCCGCGAACGAGCGTCGGCCGATCGGTGGCCCGCGTCGAGGTGGCCTCCCGGAGCCGCTCGGACGCGGGACGCGGTCGCGGGCGTCCGTGCCTCCGGGCGCCCTTCGCCTCGCCTGCACCGGGCCCCTGGATCCCGAGGGGGCCGGTGTAGAGTCGCACGCGTGAAGACCCCCGATCGACGGCTCCTCCTGCGGGCGAGCGGCTTCTCCTGAGGCCCCGTGGCGGGCCTCGGCTGAGGCACCGTGCTCGCGCCCGTGCTGGCGCGCCTGTCCCTGCTCCCCGAGCTCGCGCGCGCCCAGGTGGACGCCGCCGGCCGGCTGTTCCTGCTCGAGCTCGCGCCCGGCGCCGATCCGGACGGCGCCCTCCGCGCCGCGCGCGCCGTCCTCGGCGATCGCGCGCGGCCGGTCGCCGACGTCGAGGCGCAGCTCGAGAGCCGCGCCCGGGGCGAGCGCTGGTTCACGGCGGAGGACATCCGCGGGCTGTCCTACGTCGAGGCGCGCGTCCTCGCGGCTCGCGTCTGCGACCGGGTGCTGCGGGAGGTGCCGCTCGAGCTCGCGCAGGCGGACCGGCTCGAGGATGCGGCGGTGGTCGAGATCCGCGCCGCGCTCGATCGCGTCCACGACGAGGGCGGGCGGACGTCGAGCGCGTGGTTCGACCCGGCGTGGCCCGCCATCGCCGCGGCGATCGCGGCGCGCCTGCGGAGGGGAGTGGACGCGGACGGGCTCGTCACGCTCCGCGAGGCGCTCCTGCGCGCGCGCACCTGACGGCGAGGCGCGGGCTCGGGGCGGTCAGCGCAGCGCGCGGATCGCGCCGGCGACCACGGCGAAGTGGCAGGCCGCCGCGGCCACCACGAGCAAATGGAAGATCTCGTGGAACCCGAACACCGCGGGGAACGGATCCGGCCGTCGCAGCGCGTAGATCACCGCGCCCGCCGTGTACAGGAGCCCGCCGCCGAGGAGGAGCGCGAGGGCCGCGGGGCCGATGGCGGCGTGGAGCGCCGGCACCACCGGCACGACGAGCCACCCGAGCAGCACGTACAGCGCGGCCATGAGCGCCTTGGGGGCGGTCACCCAGGCGATCGAGAGCCCCACCCCCGCGGCGGCGCCGAGCCAGACCGCGGCGAGCAGCGGTCGCCCGCGGTCGCCGAGCAGGAGGCACAGGGGCGTGTAGGTCCCGGCGATGAGGAGGAAGATCGCGGAGTGATCGACGCGCCAGAGGATTCGCCGCGCCCGGGCAGACCAGGTGGGGCGGTGGTACACGGCGCTCGCGAGGAAGAGCGCGAACAGGCTCGCTCCGTAGGTGAGCGCCCCGGTGCGCGCGGTGCCCGTCTCCGCGTGGACGAACAGCAGCGCCCAGGCCGGAGCCGCGAGGTACGCGGCGATCTCGTGTGAGACGCCGCGGAGCCGCGGCTTCACGCGCGCCACCTCCGTCACCCCTGCCATCCGCTCCCCCGCCATCGCCGCTCCTCCGTCCTCTCTCGAGAGTTGCGGTGACCGCGTCACCGGGGCGTCATCGCGGCGCGACCGAACGGGGCGATGCCCGCGCGGTCGCGCGCAGCCGGGGGGGACCGCGCGGGGGAGGGTGGGGCGGCGGGCGCGCCGCCGCGCTATCGCACCCTCCGTGGGCACGCTCCGCCTCTTCGGCGCGACGCACCTCGCGATCCTCGCCGCCGTCCCCGTCGTGGCCGCGGCGCTCGCGGCGGCGGCCCGCGCCCGGCCCAGCATCGCGCGGCCCCTCTGCCGCACCATCGCCGCGGTGATCGCCGTGAACGAGCTCGTCTGGTACCGGCACGGCGTGTCGCTCGGCTGGCTGAACCCTCCGCACGGGCTGCCGCTCGACCTGTGCGACGTCGTGCTCTGGCTCGCGGTGTACGCGCTCGCGACGCTCAGGCCCTGGGCGCTCGAGGCGGTCTACTTCCTCGGCCTCGCCGGGAGCGGCATGGCGCTCGTCACGCCGGACCTGGCGGACGTGCCGTTCCCGTCCTACGCCGCCATCCAGTTCTTCCTCGCGCACGGGGCGATCGTCGCCTCGGTGCTGTTCCTGGTCCTCGCGGGGCTCCTCCGCCCGCGGCCGGGGGCGTGGTGGCGCACGCTCCTCGGCGTGAACGCCTACGCGCTGGCCGTGGGGGTCGTGAACGCGCGCTTCGGCACGAACTACATGTACCTGTGCGAGAAGCCGCGCTCGGGGACGCTCCTCGACCTGCTCGGCCCGTGGCCCGTCTACATCCTCGGCGCGGACGCCGTCGCGGCCGTGCTCCTGTTCCTCCTCTCCCTCCCATTCCGTGGCGGGAAGGGTCGACGGAGCCGCGCGCCGGGCGAGCTTCGGCTACCATGAGCGGGTGCAAGGCGACGCCGCCCACATCACCGACATCGCCCGCGTGATCCAGCTCGCGGTCGCGCCCGTGTTCCTCCTCACCGCGATCGGCACGATCCTCTCGGTCCTGTCCGGGCGGCTCGCCCGCATCGTGGACCGCGTCCGCATCCTCATCGACCGCGCGTCGAAGCTCCCGCGGGAGGAGCTCGGCTGGATCGAGCGGGAGATCGAGACGCTCCTGCGCAGGCGCCAGCTCGTGAACCTCGCCATCACCTCCGGCACGAGCGCCGCGCTCCTCGTGTGCGTGCTCATCGCGAGCGCCTTCGTCGGCTACCTCGTCGGCGTCGACTTCTCGATCTTCCTCGCCGTGCTGTTCATCGCCGCCATGGGCGCGTTCGTCTCCGCGCTCGTCCTCTTCCTGCGCGAGATCCTCATCGCGGTCTCCACCCTCAGCTTCGAGCTGCCCGGGGAGCGCGAGGCGGCCGGACGCGAGCGCTGAGGAGCGCTCCCCTCCTGCGATCCCCGGGGCGGCCGGGCGCGCGCGTCTCGACGGCGCCCGGACCGTCCGGCGACGGCGACTCGCGGTCGAATCCGCTAGCGGCGGCCGGCGCGGCGCGTGCCGCGCCCGCCCGCGCGGCGGCGGCTGGCGGCGCTCTTGCGC
>NZ_JALCYX010000063.1:0-24724 GCF_022690695.1 Anaeromyxobacter sp. SG17 | reverse complement strand
GCCCGCCGCGCTCGACGGGCGCGGGGAGCCGCCACGCGGCGAGCGCGGCGACCGCGGCCCCTGCCACCGACGGGGCGAGCGCCCGGGCTCCTTCGGCGAGCGCCGCGATCCGGGGCGCGAGGACGGCGGCCGCGACCGCGACGCTCGCGACGGCGAGCGCGAGCACGGCGCCGGCCGCGGCGTCCTTCGCGAAGCGGGCGCGCGGATCCGGACCGGGCAGCACCACGTCCACGATCGTCTCGAGCGCCGAGTTCACCGCCTCGGCGGCGACGACCGCGCCCGCGCAGGCGAGGACGAGCGCGCGCTCCGCCGCGGTGAGCTCGAGCACCGCCGCGCCGCACGTCGCGAGGACGCCGAGCCCGAGGTGGATGCGGAGGTTCCGCTCGCGGAGGGCTGCGTCGGCGAGGCCCGCGCCCGCGCAGGCGAAGGCCCGGACGAGGGCGGCCGGCGCGCGGGGCGGCCTGGGCGAGGGGGTGGCCATCGCCCGACATGCTGCCACGGGGCGACGGCCGTGGATCAGATGTTCTGCGACAGGATGAGGTGCACGTACTGGGCTCGCTCGAACGCCCCGGGATCGCTCACCTCGCGCTGGGACAGCGCCCCCCGGAGCTCGTCCAGCGTCGAGATGCCGCGGCGGTCCAGCCAGTCCTCGAGCTCCGCGAGCACCTTTCCGAGGTGCGGCATCCCGTTCTTCATGAGCGCGGAGGCGAGCTGCACCACGTGCGCGCCGGCCAGGATCTGCTTCAGCACGCCGGCGGCGTCGTACACCCCTGTGGTCGCGGCGAGGTGGGCGCGCACCCGCCCGTGCAGCAAGGCGATCCAGCGCAGCGGCAGGAGCGACTCCGCCGGTGAAGAAGGGGTCATGGTCGGCGCCGCCGCCATGCGCTCGAGCGAGATGTCGGGCTGCAGGAACCGGTTGAAGAGGACGAGGCCGTCCACCTCGAGCGCGTCGAGCCGGGAGGCGAAGTTCGCGAGCGAGGTGAAGTACGGCGAGAGCTTCACCGCGATCGGGATGCGCACCGCGTGGCGAACGGCGGCGACGATCTCGAGGTAGCGCGCCTCGATCTCCGCCGCCGACACGGCCGGATCCGCCTCCACCGCGTACAGGTTCACCTCGAGCGCGTCCGCGCCCGCCTGCTCGATGTCGCGCGCGTACTCCGTCCAGCTCCCGGGCGCCGCGCAGTTGAGGCTCGCGATGACCGGGATCTCGAGCGCCCGCTTCGCGCGCTCGACGAGCGACAGGTAGTCGTGCGGCCCGACCCGCTGCGGCGGGAAGTAGGTGCGCGCCTCGGGGTTCGACTCGGCGCCGCGGAGGAGCTCCTCCTCGAGCGCGCTCGTCGAGGACTCGAGCTGCTCCTCGAACAGCGACCGGAGCACCACCGCCCCGGCGCCGTGCCCCTCCGCGGCCTCGAGGTTCTCGAGGCGGTTCGAGAGCGCGCAGCTCGCGAGCACGAGCGGGCTGGGCAGCGCGAGCCCCATGTACTCGGTGACGAGCTCGGCCATGAGATCTCCGCGAGGCGCCCTCCTCTCCGGGTTTATCGAGCGGACCCGAGCGGCGCCAGCAAACCCCGCCCGCGGGCGCTATCGGGAGCGGCGAAGGCCCACCCCGGAGGAGACCCCATGGCCCGCCGCTGGGTCCTCGAGCGCGCGCAGCTCGTGCCGCGCCTGCGCGAGGACGTCTTCGCCTTCTTCTCCGACGCGCACAACCTCGAGGCCATCACGCCCGGGTTCCTGCGCTTCCGTGTCGTCACGCCCGGCCCCATCGAGCTCGCGCCCGGCGCGCTCATCGCGTACCGGCTGTCGCTCTTCGGCGTGCCGTTCTCGTGGCGCACGCGCATCGACGAGCTCGTGCCCGGCGAGCGATTCGTGGACGTCCAGCTCGCGGGCCCCTACCGGCGCTGGCGCCACCTCCACACGTTCGAGGACGCGCCGGGGGGGACGCTGGTGCGAGACCGCGTCGACTACGAGCTGCCCTTCGGTCCCCTCGGCACGCTCGCGCACGCGCTCCTCGTGCGCCCCTCGCTCGCACGGATCTTCGCGCACCGCGCGGCGCGCATCGCCGAGCTCCTCGCGCCCGTCCCGCCTACGCCGCGGGCGGCCGGACCGTGAGCACCGGGCAGTGCGCCCTGCGGACGACGCGCTCCGCGATGGAGCCCATGAGGGCGTGCTCGATGCCGGTGCGCCCGTGCGTGCCGAGGACGAGCAGGTCCATCCCCCGCGCCCGCGCGAACGCGACGATCTCCGCCGCCGGCTCGCCGGCCTCCTTCGCGGTCTCGACGTGGGGCGCGCCGAGCGCCTCGGCGCTCACGCGCCACTCGTCGAGGTGGCGCTGGGCGCCCTCTGCGAGATCCTGGAGCATCTTCGGGCTCGCCACCACCGAGCCGTCGGGGAAGGTGTAGCCGGGGACCGGATAGGCGTGCAGGAGCCAGAGCTCCGCGCCCATCCGCCGCGCGAGGTCGGCGGCGACCTCCATCGCGGCGCGCGAGGCGTCGGAGAAGTCGATCGGGCAGCAGATCCGCTTCCACTCGGCGGTCGGCATCGGGGTGCTCCTCCCGCGCCAGTGTAAGCCCCGCGGCCGCCCCTCGCGCGGGTCCGCCCCGCGAGACCCGCCGCTCCCCGCCGCGGCCCCGGATTGCGCTCGCCTGCGCGCCAGCCGCGCACCTCGCCTGGGTGGTCGATGGGTTCTACCCCGCCACGGGCAGCGTGAACGAGAACCGCGCCCCGTCGCCGGGCTCGCTCTCCACCCAGACCTTCCCGCCGTGGCGCTCGACGAGCGTCTTCACGATCGACAGGCCGAGCCCCACGCCGTGCGCGCCGGACTCGCGCCCGCGCCAGTAGCGCTCGAAGATGAGCGTCTGCTCCTCCAGCGCGATGCCCGGCCCCTCGTCCGTGACGGTGAACAGCGCCTCGTCTCCCCGACGCCGGGCGGCGAGCTCGATGGTGCCCTTGCGCGGGCTCACCTTGGCGGCGTTCGAGAGGAGGTTCGAGAGGACGCGGTGCACCCGCTCGCGATCGCAGCGGACCACGACCCCCTCGGCGACCGTGCGGACCCGGAGCTCGCGCTCGCGCACGGCGGGCGCGACGCCGTCGAGCGCGTCGTCGAGCAGGTCGCGCGCCGCGTGCTCGCCCAGGTCGAGCTCGAGCCGCCCCGTCTCCGCACGCGCGAGGTCGAGCAGGTCGTGGACCAGGCGGTTCATCCGGTCGCCGGCGCGGCGGATGCTCGCCGCGCGCCGCGAGACGACCTCGCGCAGGTCGGGGCGATCGGCGGAGCGCTCGAGCTGCGCCGCCGCGAGGACGATCGACGAGAGCGGGTTGCGCAGGTCGTGCGAGACCTCGGCGAGCGTCTGCTCGCGGGCGCGCAGCGAGCGCGCGAGCTCGTCGTGGAGGCGCGCGTTCTCGAGGGCGATCGCCGCGCGATCCGCGATCTCCTCGCCGAGCGCGAGCTCGACGGGCGCGAGCTCGACCCCGCGCGCCGAGCGCACGAGCGTGAGCGCGCCGAGGACCCGGCCGCCGTGGGCGATGGGGAACACGGCCGCCGCGCCGACGCGGAGCGTGAGCAGCGCCTGCCGGTGGGCGGCGTCCTGCGCCGGCTCGAGCGCGTCGGGATCGTCCACGGGCTGGAGGTGCTGCGGCGCGCCCGCGGCGAGCGCGCGCGCGATCGCGCCGGCTCCTCCCGGCGCGCGGGCCTCGACGACCGCCGCGTCGGGCAGGCGCGCCGGCTCGGCGCTCGCCACCGCGAGCCGCTTCGTCCCGTCCTGGGTGACCCGGTCGACGATGCACCAGTCCCCGATCTCGCCCGCGCAGAGCACCGCGAGCCGGCGCATCGCCGTGGCGATCTCCCCCGGCGCGACCATGAGCGCGCTCGTGACGGAGAGCAGGAACGACATCCGGCGCTGCGCCGCCTCGGCGCGCGCGAGCGCGTCCTCGCGCTCGCGCTCGGCCCGCTTGCGCTCGGTGAGGTCGAGCACGAACGCCACGTGGCCGCCGCCGCCGGGGACCGCTGCCGCGCCCACGAGCACCGGCACGCGGCTGCCGTCCTTGCGCCAGAACTCCTTCTCGTACGGCCGCACGACGCCGCCGGACCGGAGCTGCTCCTCGGCGGCCGCGTCCAGCGCGCGCCACTCCGAGGGCGTCAGCTCGCCCTGCTCGGCGCGCAGCCCGGGGGCGAGCGAGACGCCGTTCACCTGGGCGAGGTCGTCCGCCCGCGCGAGCCCCAGGATGCGGAGGAGCTCGTCGTTCCCCTCGAGGAAGCCACCCCGGCGGTCGAACTCGGCGACCCCGAACATGCTCGAGTCGACGAACCGCCGGAGGCGCGCCTCCGCGAGGCGGACGCGCAGGAGCGCGTTCAGCGCCGCCACGAGGACGTGCGGCTCGACGGGGTGGGTGAGGTACAGGTCCGCGCCGCCCTCGAGCCCTCGCACGACGTCGTCCGCGTCGGCCCGACGCGCGGAGAGGAAGACGATCGGCAGCGCGGCGGTGGCGGGGTCCGCCTTGAGGTCGCGGCAGACGTCGAAGCCGATCGCGTCGGGGAGCTGCACGTCGAGGAGCACGAGCTCGGGGCGCGCGGAGCGCGCGAGCGCCCGGGCCTGGGCGCCCGTGGCGGCGACGCTCACGCGGAAGCCGGCGTTCGCGAGGATGCGGTTCACCGCGTAGCGGGTCGCCTCGTCGTCCTCGACGAACAGGATGTGCGCCCGGGAGTTCACGGCGGATCGACCCCTCGTCCGAGGCGCGCGAGCGCTTCCCGGATCTCGTGCAGCGCGGACAGCCGCGGTCGGCCCTTGGCGAGGATCGCCGCGGCGCCCGCCGCGCGCGCGCGCTGCTCGGGGCCGAGCTCCTCCCCGGTGTAGACGAGCACCGGCACGTCGCGCGTCCGCGGGTCGGCCCGGAGCCGCGCGAGCACCTCCCCCCCGTCCATCCCCGGCATCTTCCAGTCGAGGAACACCGCCGCGGGCCGGCGCTCCGCGACGCGCCGCAGCGCCTCCTCGCCGGAGGCGACGTCCACGACCGCGTAGCGCGTCTCCGAGAGGAGCGAGCGGAGCAGGTACCGCGAGGCCTCGTCGTCGTCGACGATCAGGAGCTCCTCGCGCGGCAGGAGCCCCGCCGCCTCCTCGAGGCGTGACAGGAGCCAGCCGCGCTCGAGCGGCTTCTCGGCGAAGTCGTCCGCCCCGAGCCCCTTCGCCTTGCCGCGGTTCTCGACCATGGTCACGACGTAGACGGGGATGCCGCGGGTGAGCGCGGAGCCCTTGAGCTCGGACAGGAGCGGCCAGGCCGTCTCGGCGCCGAGCATGACGTCGAGCACGACCGCCACGGGCCGGAGCCGCTGCACCGCGCGCCGCGCCTCGAGCAGCGTCCCGACCGAGAGCACCTGGAACGGCGTCCCGCTCGTGAACTTCTCGTAGACGAAGATCGTCTCGGGGTTGTCCTCGACCACGAGCACGGGGTACCGGGTGGGATCGTGGAGCGCGGCGATGTCGGGGACCGCGCCGATCTCGGGGGGGCCCCCGTAGAAGAGCGGCACGTCAAAGGTGAAGGTGGAGCCGACGCCCGGCTCGCTCTGCAGGGTGATCCGGCCGCCGAGCAGCTCGGCGAGCCGCCTGGAGAGCGGGAGCCCGAGGCCGGTGCCGCGCACGCGCCGCTGCACCGGCGAGTCGAGCTGACCGTACTCCTGGAAGATGCGCTCCTGGTCCTCCGGCGCGATCCCGATGCCGGTGTCCGACACCGAGAAGATCGCCCGGCCGCCCTCGCGCCGGGCCGCGATGCGCACCTCGCCGCGCTCGGTGAACTTGAGCGCGTTGGAGATGAGGTTGCGGAGGATCTGCGAGATCTTGCCCTCGTCCGTGTAGAGCGCCGGCAGCCCCACCGGGTCCTCGAAGTGGAGCGCGAGCTGGGTGGTCGCGAGGAGCGGCCGCAGCATGCCACGCAGCGCCCCGAACAGCTCGCTCACCTCGAACGGCGCGGCGCGGACGGTGGTCTTCCCCGCCTCCACCTTGGCGAGATCGAGGAGGTCGTTCACGAGGTCGAGCATCCCCTCCGCCGAGCGGCGCGCGAACCCGATCTGCTTGCGCTGCTCGTCGTTGAGGGGGCCGTCGCTCTCGCCGAGCAGCAGCCCGCAGAACGAGATCACGGTGTTGAGCGGGGTCCGGAACTCGTGGCTCATGTTCGAGAGGAACCGGCTCTTCAGCTCCGAGGCCCGCCGCAGGTAGTCGGCCTTCTCGTCGAGCTCCGCGTACAGCGCGACCACCCCGCGGTTCGTGTCCTCGAGCTCGCGGTTCAGCTCGACGAGCTGGCGCTCGCGCTCCTTGAGCGCGTCGAGCGCGCCGAGCAGCTCCTGGTTCTGGGTGGTGAGCTCCTCGAGGGCGTCGTGCGGCCGCTCCCGCGAGAGCGCGTCGAGGAGGGCCGCGAGCTCGCGCGGCGTCGCCGGCCCCGCCCCCGGCGGCAGGTCCTTCACGAGCGTCACCGTCGTGCCCGAAGGTCCGCTCTGGATGTCGAAGCGGTCGACGAGCCGCCGGCTCCCGGCGATGCCGAGCCCCATGCCCGTGGGGGAGTGGTAGCGGCCGGAGAGGACCGCGTCGAGGTCCTTCACCCCTCGTCCCTGGTCCCGGACGCGCACGACGAGCGCGCTCGCCTCCTCGCCGTCCTCGAGCGCGATCTCCACCTTCCCGCCGCTCGCGTACTTCCAGGCGTTCCGCGCGATCTCGGAGACGGCCGTCGCGAGGCGCGTCTGCTCCGAGGCCGCGACGCCCACCAGCCGCGCCACCTGCCGCGCGCGCTGCCGCGCGAGGACGACGTCCTCCTCCCGCCGGATCGCGACGGTGAGGATGGGGCCGGTGCCGCCCGGTTGGCTCCTCACACGCCCCTCCGCGCGACGAGGACGGTCGCGTCGTCGCGGCCGCGCGCGTGATCGCGGAACAGGACCCCCGCCACGAGCGCGGGGTGCCGCGCGAGCAGCCCCGGGTACGCCGCGGCGTCCCAGTGGGTGGCGATGCCGTCCGAGTGCATGACGAGGACCGCGCCCTCCGGCACTTCGTAGGCGTACTCGTGGATCGATCGCGCCGCGTGCCCGGCGGTCCCTGCGAGCGACACGAGCCGGCGCACCGCGCCGGTGCCGACGATGGCGCCGACCACGTTCCCGAGCCCCGAGTAGCGCAGTGCGCCGGTGCCGAGGTCGAGCGTGGCGACCGCCAGCGCGGCGCCACGGGTCGCGCGGAGCGCGGCGTGGGCCCGGCCGACGATCTCGCGTGGCGGCTCGTCGGCCGCCTTGCGGATCGCCTCGAGCGCGACGTGCGCCGCGTCCGCCGCGTGGGGCCCGTGGCCGAGCCCGTCGACGACCGCCAGCACCGCCCGGCCGGCCTGCTCCACCACGAGCCACCCGTCGCCGCAGACGCGCTCGCCGGCCGTGGCGACCGAGATCGCGCCCGTCGCGACCTGGCTCGCGGGCGGGCGCTCCGCCCAGACCTCGGCGACGAGCGCGGTGCCCTTCCCCGGCGCGCTCCACACGTCGAACGCGTCGCCGACCCTCGCCATGGCGCCGAGCCCCTCGCCCGGCGTCCCCGCGGTCGAGTGGCCGTCGCGCATCGCGCGCGGGAGGTCCTCGATGCCGCGGCCCCGGTCGAGCGCGACGACCGCGACCCCACGCGGCGGGTGGCCGAGCGGCTGGACGCAGACCACGCCGCCGCCCCCGTGCGCGACGAGGTTCCTCGCCGCCTCGCTCGCCACGATGGCCGCCCGCTCGGCGACCACGCCGTCGAGCCCGAGGTCGCCCGCCAGCCGGCGCGCCGTGCGGCGCGCCTCCCCGATCTGCGAGGCCTCGTCGACGCGGACGAGGATCGTGTCACCATTGGTCAATGCCACTTCGTCACCGTGACGCGGGTCCCCGCGCCGGGGGCGGACTCCACCGCGAATTCGTTCACGAGCCGCTTCGCCCCGCCCAGCCCGAGGCCCAGCCCTCCGCCCGTGGTGTAACCGTCCTTCATCGCGAGCTCCACGTTCGAGATCCCGGGGCCACGGTCGACGAAGACGAGCCTGAGCCCGGAGCGCGGCGGCTCCTCCAGCACCTGGAGCAGCATCTCGCCGCCCCGGCCGTGCTCGAGCGCGTTGCGCGCGAGCTCGCTCGCGGCGGTGACGAGCTTGGTCTGGTCGACGAGCGAGAAGCGCAGCTCCTGGGCGCGGCGCCGGACCCGCTGCCGGACCAGCACCACGTCTGCGTCGGAGCGGATCGCGACCGTCTCCTCCTTCACGACGGGCATGCGGTCGTCCTCACGCGCGGCTCCTCCGAGCCGCGCCCGCCCGCAGGAGCGCCATCCCCTTCTCCACGTTCAGGGCGGTCCGGATGCCGTGCAGCGTGAGGCCGAGCTCGACCAGGGTGATCGCCACCGACGGCTGCATGCCGACGACCACCGTCTCCGCGTTCATGAGCCGGGCCATGGAGGCGATCGAGCCGAGCATGCGGCCGATGAAGGAGTCGACGACGTCGAGCGACGAGATGTCGATGAGCACGCCGCGCGCGCCGGTGCGCGTGATCTGCGCCGTGAGGTCGTCCTGCAGCGTCAGGGCGAGCTGGTCGTGCATGTCCACCTGGATGGTGACGAGCAGGAACTCGCCCATCCGCAGGATCGGGATGCGGTCCATGTTCCGACCTCGTCAGCGACCGGGGAGCTGTGCCACGCCCAGCTTGTCGAGCGCCGCCTTGAAGGCGTCGGCGAGGTTCGCCTTCGTGACGACGGTGCCGAGATCGATCGCGAGGTGGACGATGGTCTGCGCGATCGCCGGGCGGATGCCGCTGATGATGCACTCGGCGCCCATCAGCCGCGCCGCCGCCACCGTCTTCATGAGGTGCTGCGCGACGAGGGTGTCGACCGTCGGCACGCCGGTGATGTCGATGATCGCCACCTCGGAGCCGGTCTCCACGATCTTCTCGAGGAGCGTCTCCATCACCACCTGCGTCCGGTTGGAGTCGAGCGTGCCGATCATCGGCAGCGCCAGGATGCCGTCCCACAGCTTCACGACCGGGGTCGAGAGCTCGAGCATCTCCTCCTGCTGGCGCACGATCACCGCCTCGCGCGCCTTCTGGTACACCTCGGTCGTGTAGAGGCCGAGCTCGTCCAGGAGCTCCGTCGCCGCCCAGGTCTCGTCGGCGAGCGCGACCGGGTCCCGCATGAGCTCCTCCCGCAGCCGCATGAAGAGCGGCCGCTTGAACGAGAAGACGAACTTGGCGGTCTCGCTCGGCGAGAACCCCTGCGCACCGCGCGAGGCGGAGACGTTGGCGAGCAGCTCGCGGAGCGGCCCGTACTCGGGACGGGTCATGTCGACGCCGCCCTTCGTCGTCGCCTCGCGGAACAGGCGCAGGAACTCGGCGCACTGCTCGCGCAGCTCCCCCTCCTTGATCGCGCCGGTCCGGGACCTCGACTGTAGCTGCTCGCGGATCCAGTCCGCGAGCAGCGCCTCGCCGTGACGCTCGAGGATGCGCGGGAGGTGGATGAGGTTGACGGCCATCGTTACGCTCCGTGTAGTTGGAATTTTGGGAAAAGCGGAATGTTACGCATCGCGGCCCCCGTCGGAAGGGAGGCCACGGCTCCAGCCCCGGAAGGGATGATCGCGGGACGCATGGCCTCTGCGTTGTCCCAGCCGGGCCCGAGGAGATAACGTTCGCCGCCCGCCGGAGCACCACCCGAGCATGTCGACGCCCAACCACGAGCTTCTCCCCGAGCCGCCGCCCGCTCCCTCGCCCGCCGTCCCTCGATTCGGCGTGACGCCCGCCCGGTGGACGAACCCGCACCGGCTCCTCCCGCGCGTCCGCTGGGCCGTGCAGATCGCGTATCTCGCCTTCCTGGCGCTCGTCGGGCTCGAGTTCGCCCGCTTCGTCTCGCAGGCGACGAGCGACGGACCGCTCACCGTCTCGCGCCCACCCGCGGTCGAGGCCTTCCTCCCCATCGCGGCGCTCTTGGGCCTGAAGCGCTTCCTCCTCACCCGCTACTGGGACGAGGTCCACCCGGCCGGCCTCACCATCCTCCTCGCGGCCCTCGCGACCGCGTTCCTCGCGCGGAAGGCGTTCTGCTCGTGGGTCTGCCCGGTCGGCACGATCTCGCGGGCGCTCGAGTGGATCGGCAGGCGAACCCTGTGGCGCCGCCGCTGGCCGGCGGTGCCGCGCTGGCTCGACCTGCCGCTCTCCTCGCTCAAGTACCTGCTCCTCGGCTTCTTCGTCTGGACCGTCGGGCAGATGCCGCTCGAGGCGATCGAAGGTTTCCTCCGGTCCCCGTTCAACACGGCCGCCGACGCGAAGATGCTCCTCTTCTTCCGGCACCCCGGGACGCTGTCGCTCTTCGTGATCGGGGCGCTCGCGGCGCTCTCGCTCGTCGTGAAGCACTTCTGGTGCCGCTATCTCTGCCCGTACGGCGCGCTCCTCGGCGTCGCGAGCCTGCTCTCGCCGCTCTCCGTGCGCCGGGATCCGGACGCCTGCAACGACTGCCGCGCCTGCACGCGCGCCTGCCCCGCGGAGATCCCGGTGCACACGCGGCTCCGGGTGATCTCGACCGAGTGCACCGGCTGCATGTCGTGCGTGGCCGCCTGCACGACGCCCGACTGCCTCGGCGTGACGCGCAAGGGGGCGCGGGCGCTCTCCCCGTGGCTCGTCCCGGCGGTGGCGCTCTCGACGCTCCTCGGCTTCTGGGCGATCGCGCGCGCGACCGGCTTCTGGGAGACGAGCCTGCCCGCCGCGGCGTTCCGCTTCGCCTACCGGCTCATGGGCATCGAGTGACGGCGGCCGCGCGCGCCGGGCGGGCCAGGAACAACGCCCGCGCCTGCGCGGCGTAGCTCGCGCGCGGCCCCAGCAGGACGGCGGCGGGGTGGGGCGAGGCGAGCATCCCCTCGCGCTCGAGCACCCGGACGGTCGCGAGCGCCTCGCGCAGGTCCTCGGCGCCGTCCACCTCGAAGCGGATGAGCACCTCGAGCTCCGAGCGCGCCTCGCGGATGCTCCGCAGGATGCGCGCGAACCGCTGCTGATCCAGCGCGCTGCGCGACGCCGCGCGCGCGGCGACGGGGATGGTGACCTGCAGCGTCGTCACCCCCGCGCGCGACAGGCGGCGCGCGCCGAAGCCGTCGAGGAGCGTCGCGTTCGTGATCACCGTCGCGTCGTAGCCGCACCCGTCGCGCGCACACGCGTCGCGCACCCGCGCGGAGCTGGCGACCACGACGTCCGTGTCGAGGAGCGGCTCCCCCCCGAACAGGACGAGCGATACCGCCCCTGCGGCGGTCTCGGCGACGAGGTCGGCGAGCCGCTCCGCCACCGCGAGGGCGGCGGCGCGGTTGGGGCGGCCACGCTGGCGCCCCCGCGCGCATCCGCCGCAGGTCAGGTTGCACGGGAACCCGAGGTCGAGGAGCGCCTTGAGCCGCGGGCCCGCGAGCCCCTCCGTCGGGTCGAGATCGTACGTGAGGATCGCCACCGCGGCGGAACGTGGCCACGGCGCGCGCGCCCGGCCTCGGCCGTCGTCACTCTGAGCGAAGTCCGTCGGGGTACCCGGTGCGTCGCGGCGATCGCGTCATCAGGTGTCGCCATCAGGGCGGCAGCCGGCCCGTGAGCACCGCGAGCCGCACCTCGCGACCGACGCCGGGCAGCCACGTCGCCGCGCTCTCCACCGCCGACCAGAGCGCGTCGGCCCAGGGCGAGACCGGGCGCCCCGCCGCGGGCGCCGGGAGGCGCAGGACGCGGATCCCGGGGAGGTGACGTCGAACGAGCTCGAGCTCCCGCGCCCCGAGCGCGCCGGCGGTCGCGGCCCGCGGCGGGCTGCTGTCCCACGCCGCGGGGGCGAGCGGCTCCACGAAGGCGAACGGGGCGTCGGGCCTCACCCAGGCCCGCAGGCGGTAGAGGAGGGCCTCGATGTCCGCCGCGCGAGAGAGCAGCCCCTCCGCGGCCACCGCGTCGAACGACCAGGTCGGCAGCTCGATCGCGCGCCACGGCTCCGGGGCCGCGAGCGCGTCGGCACCGAGCGAGATGGGCGTCACGCGCGCGCCGTCCCGCTCGAGCGCCGCGGCGAGGGGGCCGGCCTCCTCGGCCGCGACGAGCACCTCCGCGTCGCGCACCTCGCCGAGGGCTTCCCGCGCGAGCTCGCGGGCGGTCGGGGACGGTCGGGACGCGCGCGGTCGGCGCCCCAGGGTCGGAGCAACGGTGTCGAGGGCCATTCGTGAGGTGCGATCCCGCTCTGGCGGCGCCCGTCCGTCGGCGCCTCGGCGATCACGGGCGAACCATTCGCCCCCCGGGCGCGGGAAGCAAGGGCCCCTGCAGAGGACGCCCGCGGACGGGCTCGCCCTCCCGCGTCCCTACCCACCCGTGGTCAGCCGTCGTGCTCGCCGCGGCGGGGGGCGCGGTTAGGGAAAGGTCAACGCCACCCGCCCGCGCCAAGCGGAGGAGGTCGCCGTGATCCCGGAGCCCATCGACCGGTATCTGAAGCAGCACCACCTCGCCTACGAGCACTCGGTCCACGTCCGCGCCGTTCCGGCGCAGCGGCTCGCCGCCGCGGAGCACGTCTCCGGCGAGCGGATCGCGAAGCCGGTGGTGGTCGACCTCGACGGCAAGCTCGCGCTCGCCGTCGTGTCGGCCACGCAGCGCGTGGACCTCGAGGCGCTGCGGCGCGCCACCGGCGCGGCGCGCGCGGCGCTGGCGCCGGAGACCGCCTTCTCGGGGATGTTCATGGCGTGCGAGGTCGGCGCGGAGCCGCCGCTCGGGCTCTTCGGGATGCCCATCTACGTCGACGACGCGCTCGCGCACGAGGCGTGGATCGTCGTCCGCGGCGGCACGCACGAGGACGCGCTCCGGCTCGACACGGCCGCCTGGCTCCGCGAGGAGCACGTGGTGCCGGTCGAGCGGCTCGGCCTGCATCCGTTCTGAGCGGGTGAGCGCCGAGGGCGCGGCGCCGTCACCGCCGGAGGATCCTGACGTACGCGAGGGCTCCTCGCGCCGCGCCGGTCGCGGCGCGGTGCACCTCGGCGAGCGAGACGGCGCCGCGCGCGTCCGTGCGGAGGGCGAGGAGCGCGCTCGCGAGCCGGCCCAGGGCCGACACGACGAACACGAGCTCGAGGCCGGTCCCTCCGGCCCGGCCGAGCGTGGCGAGCGAGGGCGGCAGCGCGACGGCGGCGAGCCCCCCCAGCGTCACGGCGGCGGCGTAGGCCAGGCCGCCCGCCATCGCGAACGCGGCGAGGTGGAACGGGCGGTCGCGACGGGCGCCGATCTCGAGCGGGAGCGCGAGCGTCGCGAGCGCGTGGCCCCCCCAGGCCGCCCCGCCGATCGCGGCGTCGAGCGCGATCGGCCACAGCCGGTCCGGCGAGCTCGCCAGCCACAGGAGCGGCAGCCCCGCGGCGGCGAAGGAGCAGGCGGCGAGCACCGGCCGCGCTCCGGCGCGATCGAGGACCCGCCCCCACAGCGGCGCCGTCACGAAGCGGGTGACCGCCCCGATGGCGGCGTGGGCGGCGACGAGCATGAAGCCGGCCCGGAGGTCGTGCAGCAGGTAGAGCGTGAAGTACCCGCCCGCGAGGCCCACCGAGGCGTTCCAGGCGACCTGGTAGACGAGCACGGCGCGCGCGTCGCGATCCCGCAGCGGCCGGAGCGCGTCCCCGAGCGACGGCGGCGAGGGGGAAGGCGCGGGCGGCTCGTGCTGGCGCTGCATGAGCGCGGTCGTCACCGCGCCGAACGCAGACGAGGCGAGCGCCAGCCCCGCGAGCGCGAGCGGCGCGGCCCTGCCGGTCCCGACCGCGTCGAGCAGCCGCGCGACGCCGAGCCCCGCGACCGTGCCGCCGGCGGTGCAGAGCGCGGTGCGCCGCCCGAAGTAGCGGCCGCGGAGGCGCTCCGGGACGAGCTCGCCCATCCACGCGACCCACGCGTTGTTCCCGACCACGGCGAGGGCCGCGGAGAGCGCCGCGACCACGAGCAGGAGCGCCCGCGCCGCGGGCGCGGACAGCGGGAGGAAGGGGAGCGCGGCGAGCGGGAGGAGCGCCTGGCGCGAGAGCGTCACGGCGCTCACGGCCACCCGGCGCCGGCCGAAGGTCGCGGTGGTCCAGGCGGCAGGGAGCTGCACGACCTGCGCGAGCTGGGGGAGCGCGGCGATGAGCCCGACCTCGAGCGGCGTCGCGCCGAGGTGGAGCGCCCACGCCGTGAGCACGGTGGGACCGGCGGTCGCGGCGACGAGCTCGGCGAAGGCCCCCTCGACCGAGGAGGCGCGCAGCGAGCTGCGGACGCGGCTCTTGGACCCTGTGGCGCGCCCGCCTCCCACCGCGGGGGGAGCGCCGCGCAGGAGCCCGAGGGCGGGCGCGGAGGCAGCAAGGAACAGCCCGCGCAACAGCGCGGCAGGCAGGCGGACGATGGAGTGCATGGCGCGGCGGCGCTCCCCTCCCCGCGCGCGTCAGCGCATTCTGTCACGCACGGGGCGTCCCCGTAAAGGTGGCCACGCGGGAGCTCGAACGCGCCTCACCCGATCGTCCGATCGGGTGAGCCGTCGTCGGCTGCGACGCGATCGTTCTTCGGGTCAGTCGAGCGGCAGCTCGACGGTGAACGTCGAGCCCTGCCCCGGCGCGCTCGCGACGCGGATGCTGCCGCCGTGCGCGGCGATGATCTGCTGCACGATCCACAGGCCGAGCCCGAGGCCGGAGTAGTGCCGCCCGGAGACGGCGCGCTCGAAGCGCCCGAAGATCCGGGCCTGGTCGGCGGCGTCGATCCCGATGCCCTGGTCGGCCACCGTCACGCGCGCCGTGCCGTTCGACGCGGAGACGCCCACGCGGACCGGCTTCCCGTGGCCGTACTTGAGCGCGTTCGAGACGAGGTTCGAGACGACCTGCTCGACGCGCGCCGCGTCGAAGGCGCAGCGGACCGGCCCGGGCGCGTCGCACGTGAGCGCGCACCCGGCGTCGGCGGCCTCCTCGGCGTAGCGGCCGGCCACCTCGCGGACGAGCGCGGCGAGATCTGCCTCCTCGCGCGCGAGCACGAGCCGGCCGGCCGTGATGCGCGACACGTCGAGGAGCGCCTCGGAGAGCCGCACCAATCGATCGGCCTGCCGCTCGATCATCCGGAGCCGGGCCTCGGGCGGCCTCGTCGCGGCTGCGCCGTGCGGGTCCCGCAGCAAGAGCTGCACTCCGAGCCGCAGCGTGCCGAGCGGCCCCCGCAGCTCATGGGAGGCGACCTGGAGGAACTCCTCGCGTGCCCGCGCCGCCGCCCTCGCGTCGCCGAGGAGCCGCGCGTGCGCGATCGCCAGCGCCGCGCGCCGCGCCACCTCGCCGATGAGGACCCGATCCGCCGCACCGTACCGCCGGCCGGGATCGGCGCTCGCCACCGCCAGGAGGCCCAGCGCCTCGCCGTCGGCCACGAGCGCCGCGACCACCGCGGACCGCGGCGCCGGCCCGGGCCCGGAGTGGTCCGGGAACTCGTCGATCGGCTCGGGCCGCGGCGGCTCGCCGGCGATGAGGAGCCGCTCGACCGCCAGCGCACGCGCCCGCGCCTCGACGGGCGCGCCCAGGCTCTCGGGGCCGAGCCGCGCCACGTCGACGAGGCCCTCCTCGCGCAGCGCCAGCACCCCCGCCCAGTCGCCGAGCGCGGGCACCGCCAGGCGCACGACCCCGGCGACCATCTCCGCCTCGTCGAGGGTGGCGGCGAGGTGCGCCGACACGTCGTCGAGGAACGCCAGGCGCCGCTGGGCCGCGACCGCCTCGGCGCGGGCGAGCCGCTCGGCGATGAAGAGCCGCGCGCGGTCCAGCGCCTGCGCGCACTGCGAGGCGATCGTGACTGCGAGCGCGCGCTCGACTTCCGGAAAGACGCGCGGGGCGTCGTAGCCCACGTAGAGCACGCCGAGCGGCAGCCCCTGCGACGGCAGGGGCAGCGCGACGAAGGCCTCCCCTCCGAGCCCCTCGTGCCCCGGGTACCTGGAAACGAGCGCGGCGCGATCCTCGAGGAACACGGGGGCCCGCGAGTGGAACGCGTCCCGGACCGGCCCCGGTTCGGTGAGCCGCGCCGACGCCACGACCCCCGGCTCCGCGCCGTACGGGAGCACGTCCATGCCGCCGCCCGCGCCGGGCACGAGGAGGAGGCCCCGCGCCCCGCCGAGCGCGAGGACCCCGCGCCCGAGCGTGACCTCCGCGACCTCGTCCGGCGTCCGCGCGCGAGAGAGCGCGGCCGTGACGGACTGCAGCCGCTCCAGTCGGGCGGCCGACGCCTCTGCGTCCGCACGCGCGATTCGCTCCGCTTCCAAGGAGGGAGCGGTGCCGCCCGCGCGCGGAGACGCGGTGAATCCCTCTCGCCAGTCCAAATTGTCCCCCCGGACACGGACTGCGTGTTTGGCTCGCCATTAACCCAGAACGGGTGAGCGGATTCAAGGCCAGTGTGCGCGGGCATGACCCGCGTCCCCTCGCCCGTGGTAATCGCTTCGGGATCGAGGTGAAATGGTCGTCATGTCCAGGCGCGCCCAGAAGAACGCAGAGCTCCAGGTCAACGGGAAGAGGGCCCTCGGCCCCGTCCTGGAGTTCATGCGGACGCTCTGGGCCCTCGATCACGCGCTCCAGTCGGCCTCCAAGCGGATGGAGTCACGGCTGCGCATCACCGCGCCGCAGCGGCTCGTGGTCCGGATCCTCGGGCGCTATCCGGGCATCTCGGCGGGCGAGCTCTCGGAGATCCTGCACCTCCACCCGAGCACGCTCACCGGGATCCTGAAGCGCCTCGGCGACCGCGGTCTCCTGGAGCGCCGGCGAGATCCCGCCGACGCGCGCCGGGCACTCTTCTCCCTCACGGCGAAGGGGCGCACGGTGGACGATCTCCGGAGCGGGACGGTCGAGGCTGCGGTCCGGCGCGCGCTCACCCGCGTGCGCCCCGCGACCGTGCAGCACGCGCGCGAGGTGGCCGAGGTGCTCGCGGCCGAGCTCGCGCGGGCGGACTGAGCCCACTGCCCGCCTGGCGGTCCGGTGGTACATTCTCGCGCGTGCGAGTCCTGCTCTCCAACGACGATGGCGTGCATGCGCCCGGGCTGAAGGCGCTCGCCGCCGCCTTCGAGGGCGACGAGGTGTGGGTGGTGGCGCCCGACCGCGAGCAGTCGGCCTCGTCGCACGCCATCTCGCTCCACCACCCGCTGCGGCTCCTCGAGCTCGCGCCGCGCTGGTACGCGGTGGACGGGACGCCGACGGACGCCGTGTACATGGGCCTGAACCACGTGCTCCGCGCGGCAAGGCCCGACGTGGTCGTCTCGGGGATAAACCACGGCCCGAACCTCGGCAACGACGTCCTCTACTCCGGCACCGTGGCGGCGGCGATGGAAGGGGCGCTCCTCGGGGTGCACGCGATCGCCGCCTCGCTCGCGTCGCCCCCGACCCATGTCTTCGAGGAGGCCGCCCGCTTCGTGGCGGCGCTCGCGCGGCACGTGGTCGCGCGCCCGCCGCCGGCGCCGCTCCTGCTCAACGTCAACGTCCCGCCCGGCCCGGTGCGCGGGTTCCGCTTCGCCCGGCTCGGCCGGCGGACCTACGGCAACGAGGTCATCGAGAAGACCGATCCGCGCGGCCGCAAGTACTACTGGATCGGCGGCGAGGGCGGACCCACGAACGAGGACATCCCGGGCTCCGACTGCAACTGCGTGCTGAAGGACGGTCTCGTGGCCGTCACGCCGCTCCACCTCGACTCCACGAACGACGCCGTGCTGCAGGAGCTGCGGAGCTGGACGCTGCCCGGGTACTCGAAGGAGCCGGCGCTTTGACGAAGCTCCGCGCCGTCCGCGGCGCGGCGCCCTCCCGGCCCGCGCTCGGCGCCGCCATCCTCGCGCTCATCCTCGCCGCCTGCGCCCCGCCCCCGTCGCTCGCGCCCCGCGCCGCCGCGCCCTCCCGCGCCTCGCCCGACCCGGCGCCCGACCCCGCGCCACCGCCGGCCCGCGCCCTGCCCGTGCCGCTCGAGTCGGCGCCGCACCACGAGGAGCCGGGCGTCGTCGGCGTCGTACACGTCGTACGGAGCGGCGAGACCGTCTACCGCATCGCCCGCGCCTACGGCGTCGACGCGGCCGACCTGATGGAGACGAACGGCATCTCCGATCCTCGCGCCGTGGCGGCGGGCACCGCGCTGTTCATCGCGGGAGCGAGCCGGGTCGTGTCCCTCTCGCCCCCTGACGCGGGCGCGGCACCCGCGCCGCTCGCCGGCGGGCCCGCGCCGCTCCCAGGCCCGGCGCCCGCGGATCCTCGCGCAGAGCCTCCGGCGGCCGCCTCCCTCCCGACTCGCGCTCCGCCCCCGGCGGCGAGCGCCGCCCCTACCCCGACCGGCCTCCGGGCGAGCGACGACGGCGCGCCGCTCGCGTGGCCCCTCAAGGGCGTGCTCTACGGACGCTACGGGGTCCGCGCCGGACAGCGCCACGACGGGATCGACATCGCCGCCCCCGAGGGCGCGCCGGTCGCCGCGGCGGCCGACGGCGTCGTCATCTTCGCGGGCGAGCAGCCCGGCTACGGCGCGATCGTCATCCTCAAGCACGCGGACGACCTCGTGACGCTCTACGCCCACAACTCGCGCGTCCTGGTGAAGGACGGCCAGCGGGTCTCGCGCGGCGATCCGATCGCGCGCGTCGGGCAGACCGGCCGGACGACCGGTCCCCACCTCCACTTCGAGGTCCGCAAGGCCACCCGCCCGCGGAACCCGCTCCTCTTCCTGCCTTGACGGCGCGCCCGCGCCGCGGCCCTCGGCCTCGCTCCGGCGCGATACCGTGCTGGGCCGTGGTAATCTCCGCGCCCATGGAAGCCGTCCGCGCCCGAATCCGAGACGTCCCCGACTTCCCTCAGAAGGGAATCGTCTTCAAGGACATCACCCCCGTCCTCGCGGATCCCACCACCTTCCGCGAGGTCATCGACGCGTTCGTCGCCCGCTGGAAGGACGAGCGGATCTCGAAGGTCGTGGGGATCGAGTCGCGCGGCTTCCTCTTCGCGGCTCCGCTCGCCTACGCGCTCGGCGCCGGGCTCACCATCGCGCGCAAGCCGGGCAAGCTCCCGTGGGAGACCATCCGCGAGGTCTACTCCCTCGAGTACGGCGAGAACGCGCTCGAGCTGCACATCGACGCGGTCAAGGCCGGCGAGCGCGTGCTCGTGGTGGACGACGTGCTCGCGACCGGCGGCACCGCCGACGCGGTCGGACGGCTCGTGACGCGCCAGGGGGCTCACCTCGTCGCGTACTCGTTCCTGGTCGAGCTCGGGTTCCTCGGCGGCGCGAAGCGGCTCGGCCGCGAGCACGTGCACGCGCTCCTCTCCTACTGACCGATCGCGCGCTGCCGGCGCGGCCCCACCGGATTAGAAACGGCCGGTGAGCCCGACCTCGCCCGCGCGCACGCTCAAGTTCCTCGGCACCGCCGGCGCGCGGTTCGTCGTGTCGACGCAGCTCCGCCACTCCGGCGGCCTCGTCTGGACGCTGGACGGCACGGTCGTGTGGGTCGATCCCGGGCCGGGCGCGCTCGTGCGCGCGCTCGCGTCCAGACCGCGCGTGGACCCGGCGAAGGTCGACGCCCTGGTGGTCACGCACCGGCACCTCGACCACGCAGGAGACGCGACCGCGATCGTCGAGGCGATGAGCAAGGGGGGCTTCGCACCCCGCGGGACGCTCCTCGCCCCGCGCGACGCGCTCGAGGAGGAGCCGGTGGTGTTCCGCTACGCGCAGCGGTTCGTCGCGCGGCGGCTCGTGCTCGCCGAGGGGAGCCGGCACGAGCTCGCGCCCGGCGTCTTCCTCGAGACGCCGCTCGCGCACGACCACGGGATCGAGACCTACGGCTACCGGCTCTCGGCGCCCGGATTCACGGCAGGTCACGTCGTGGACACGTTCTGGCTGGACGCGCTGCCGCGCGCGTACGCCGGCGTCGACCTCCTCGTCGTGAACACCACGCGCGAGCACGGCCGCGACCGGAGGTACCTCCACCTCGGCGCGGACGACGCGGAGGCGCTCGTGGCGGAGATCCGGCCCCGGATCGCCGTGCTCACGCACCTCGGCATGCAGCTCGCGCGCGGGCGGGCGGAGGAGCTCGCGCTCGCGATCTCCGGGCGCACCGGCGTCCCGACGGTGGCGGCGCGCGACGGCTGGCTGCTCGATCTGACCGAGCTCGAGGCCGCGGCGGAGCGCCGGCGCGCCCCTCCTCGCCCGCGAGGAGATGACGCTCGGTGACACGCCCCTCCCGAGCCGGCCGCCTCCCGCCGCCGCGGGCGCGCCGTGGAGCGCGCCCGGTGATAGGTTTCGCGCGATGACGGGCCCCACGCAGCACGCCGCCGTGCCGGTCCTCGCGGCCTGGGACGAGACCTCCGCCTTCCGGGGCCTGCGCGTCGCCTTGCCGCCCCCGCTCGCGGCGGCGCACGTCCTCCCCGGCCAGGTGGTCAAGATCCGCACGGACGCCGGGGAGGGGTTCTTCGCGCTCGCGAGCGCCCCGGACCCGAGCGGATCCGCCGACCTGCTCGTGAAGCGCGGCGGGCACGTCGCGGACGCGGTGATCGCCCGCGCGGTCCCCGGGGGCCACCTCGAGCTCACGCCCCCCTTCGGGAAGGGATTCCCGGTCGCCGAGGCGGAGGGCAGGGACGTGCTCCTCTTCGCCGCCGGCTCCGCGATCGCGCCGGTCCGCTCGCTCGTGCAGCACCTCGTGCGCGAGCGGGACCGCTTCGGGCGAATCACCCTCTTCTACGGCCAGCGCCTCGGCGCGGAGTTCGCGTACGTGGGCGAGCACCTGGCCTGGGAGCGCCGCGGCGTGCGCGTGATCCTCTGCCCCTCCGCCGAGGATGACGCGTGGCTCGGCCTCCGCGGCCGCGTCCAGAAGGTGGCGCGCTCGCTGGCGTTCGGCGGGGCGGCGCCCGGGGACGCCGTGGCGTTCGTCTCCGGGATGACCGCGATGGTGGAGGACGTCCGCCACACGCTCGCGCAGGCGGGGATCCCGCCTGGGCGCGTCCACGCGAACTTCTAGGGACCCGCATGCCCCCTCCCGTACACGCGCGCCGCCTGCTCGTCGCGATGCTCGTCGCCGCGATCGCGCTGACCGCCGTGCTGATCTGGCCGTTCTGGGTCGCGTTCTTCCTCGCGGCCGTGCTCTCGGCGACGCTGCGGAGCCCCATGGAGTGGCTCACGCGCAAGCTGCGCGGCCGCCGCCAGCTCGCCGCGACCCTCCTCACCCTCGCCGTGCTGCTCGCCGTGGTGGTGCCCGTGGCGGGGATCGGCACGTTCCTCGTCCGCCAGGTCCTCGACGGCATCGCCTGGCTCCGCGAGCTCATCGCGAGCGAGGGCTTCGGCGGGCTCCTGACGCGGCTCCCGGATCCCGTGGAGCGCGCCGCGCGGAGGCTCCTCGCGTCGACGCCGCAGCCGCAGCAGCAGATCCAGCGGATGGCCGAGCAGGGGCAGCAGGCCGCGGGCGTCGTCACCGGCGTGATCTCCGCCACCGGCACGGCCGTCTTCCAGACGACCATGATGCTCATCGCGTTCTTCTTCATGCTCGTCGACGGCGCGCGGCTCGTCGCCTGGCTCGACCGCCACGTGCCGCTCAGGCCCGGGCTCCTGCGCGAGCTCATCGAGGAGTTCCGCAAGACGAGCGTCTCCGTCCTCACCGCGACGCTCGCGACCGCCGGGATCCAGACGGTGACCGCGCTCGTCGGCTACCTCATCGCCCGCGCGCCGAACGTCATCTTCTTCACGCTCGCCACCTTCGTCATCGCGCTCGTGCCCGCGCTGGGCGCCACCTTGATGGTGATCACCGTGGCGGTCGTGCTGCTCGCGACCGGCCACCTCGTCGCCGGCGCGTTCCTCGCCGCGTGGGGCCTCGGCGTCGTGTCGATCGTCGACAACGCCGTGCGGCCTTACCTGCTCAAGGGCGGCATGGAGCTGCACGGCGGCGTCGTGTTCTTCGCGCTGCTCGGCGGCCTCGCCATGTTCGGCGGCATCGGGCTCGTGCTCGGACCGCTGATCGTCACGTTCCTGCTCGCCATCCTGAAGATGTACGAGCAGGAGTACGGGCGCGGGGTGAGGCCCGAGCAGTAGCGCGCGGCGCGCCGCACCGCCCCGCGCTCAGGCCGTCGGCTTGAACGCCCGGAACGCGAGCATCGTCACGGTGTGCGCGACCCCGGCGACCTTCTGCAGCCGATCGGGGATGAGATCGCCGAACGCCTCGTAGGTGGGGGCGTACAGCTTCACGAGCAGGTCGTGCTCGCCGGTGATCGAGTGCACCTCGGAGACGCCCTCGATCTCCATGATCGCGTTCGCGACCTCCTCGAGGCGTCCCAGCTCGCACTTCACGAGAACGAACGCAGCCTTCATCGCGCCCTCTCCGGTCGGGGGGATCCGCGAGCGTTCTACCACGCTCGGCCCCGCGCCGGCCGGGCCCGGAAGCGGCGCCGCCGTCGGCTCACGGCCAGGCCGGCCGCTCGCCGTGCCAGTCGGCGGTGACCTCGAGCCACATGGCGAGCCCGGCGTACGGACCGTACGGCGCATACCAGCGGCGCAGCGCGCGGTCCGTCGGGACGCGACGCCGGCCGCGGAGCCGCGCGAGCTTGGGCCGCGTCCAGGAGTCGAGGGCGAGGTGATCGTGCCGCCCCAGGAGGCGGAGCAGGTGCTCGGTCGCGTAGGGGCCGAAGCCCGCGAGGGCGCGGATGCGCCGCGCGAGCGCGTCGGTCGGCTCCGCCGAGACGCGCAGGGCCTCGAGCTCCAGCGCGCCGGAGGCCACGTCGCGCGCGAGCGCGCCGAGGAACGGCGCCCGGTACCCCGCCCGGATCTCCTCGCGGTAGAAGCGCTCCGGCATCGCGGCCATCGCGGCGGGCGTGGGGAACGCGCGCGTGCCGAGGGGCGCCCGGGCGCCGAGCGCGTCGCACAGGCGCGTCACCATCGCGCGCGTGAGCCCCCAGGAGCAGTTCGTCGTGCAGAGCGTCTTCACCGCGTCCTCGAACACGGTCGGGGAGCGGAGCAGGCGGCCCGCGCCGCGGGCGAGCGCCCAGCGCAGATCGGGGAGGTCCTTCCCCTCCCCCGCGGCGCGCCGCGCCTCGAGCGCCGCCGCCCGCGCGAAGAACGCGGACAGATCGTCGTCGAGCGCCAGGCAGTGACGGAGCGCGTCCCGGGCCGACCGCGCCTCCTCGACGCCGAGCCGGCCCTCGCCGAAGGCGCGGAACGCGAGCCCACCCTCCCCCGGCGCGACCTCCGCGTACGCCGTCCGGCCCCCCGGCAGGAGCACCGGACGGCCGAGCACGCGGCGATCGACGTCGTAACGCCAGGGCGGCAGGTCGTACCAGCCGTGGCTGCGCACGGTGAGATCGAGATCGAAAGGCTCGGGGACTCGCACGTGGGGGGCGCTCCAGGAAGCTACGGGAGCATCGGAACGTCCTGCTCGCGAATCATGATCGGCCGTCTAGAAGGCCTCCAGCACCAGCACGTACACCTCCGGCCCGGCGGGCCCGGCGGCGAGGTCGAAGCGGATGTTCGCGCCCTCGTCGGTGAGCCGCCACCGAAGGCCCACGCCGCCGGCCACCTTGACGGTGTCGAGCCCGAGGTCGCGCGGCGTGTGCGCGACCTCGCCGAGCGCGCCGAAGGCCGTGGCGGAGAGCCGCCCGCGAACGGGCACGCGCAGCTCCGTCTGGGCGGCCCAGGACAGCCGATCGCGATAGCGCCCCTCGCGGATCCCGCGCAGGAAGCGGGTCGAGCCGAGCCGCGGGAGCATCGTGAAGGGCACGTCGCCGTTCGACCACTCCGCGATGCCCGCGAGGCCGAGGACCCGGCCGCCGCCCAGCGGCAGGAACCTGCGCGCCTCCGCGAGGCCGCGCCCGAGCCCTCCGTGATCGCCGAGCGCGCGCGGGTACAGCGTGTACCAGGCCTGCGCGAACGCGCCGCGGGAGGGCCAGAACGCGCTGTCCCGCGTGTCGAACGTGAGGCTCGCCCCCGCGCCCGCCCCGCGGAAGCCGCGCGCGCCCGGGACGTCGCCCGACGCGAGGGCCCCGCCGGCCTCGAGGTCGCGGATCTCCTCGGCGCGGAAGTCGAGGCGCGGGCCGGCGCGGAGCGCGGTGCCGGCGATGGGCCACTCCGCGACGAGGTACCCCTCCACCGTGCGGCGCGTGAACGGCTCGCGAGCGCCCTCCGACGAGCGCGGCCCGAGGCCGTAGAAGACGTCCGGGAAGTGCAGCGCGCGCACCCGGCCGCCGAGGAACGCCCCGCTGCGCGTCGTGAGGTCCCCCGCGACGTCGACCGAGCCCTGCCCCTCGAGCGTGTAGACGAGGGCGGCGAACACGGAGGACGCGCGCGGCGCACCGCCGACGTGCAGGTGTAGCCCGCCCGTCGCCCCGAGCCCGAGCTTCGTCTCCGGCAGCCAGAAGAGCACGGGCAGGGCGAACCCGCGCACGCCGCTCGGCGGCGCACCGACGCTCTCGGCGGCAGCCTTGGCGGCCGGCTCCGCGGGCGTCTCCGGCGCCGCCGCGCCCGTGGCCGGATCGCCCGCGTGAGCTCCGGCTTCGGCGCCGCGGGCAGCCTCCTCGGCCATGGCCGCGAAGGGCGCGCCGAGGGCGAGCGCGAGGAGCAGGGGAGCGGAGGAGAGCTTCGTCATCCGAAAGGCGGGAGAGATTAACAGGTCGGCGCCCGCGCCGCCCGAGCCGGGGGCACGCTCGACGCTTCGGCACTCGCCGAAGCCAGCGCGCGCACCGCGTCTGCGGGCTCCTCGGCAAACGCTGCGAGCGCAGGTGCAGCCGGTGAGGCTGCGCGGGAGCGAGCCGGGGGTCCGGGGGGCGCGGCGGGTGCGGCCCC